>NZ_JBSGZI010000077.1:12671-40156 GCF_053610945.1 Streptomyces sp. NPDC054849 | reverse complement strand
GTCGCGGCCCCCCGCCCCCCCCCGGCCCGGGCGGCGCCGCCCCCCGCCCCCCCCGCGCCGCCCCCCGCCCGCCGCGGTCGGGCGGCCCCCCCCCCCCCCCACGTCCGTGTGCACCGACCGGCCCCCGGCGGGACGCCCGCCGGGCAGACGCCCTCGTCGCCCGCCCGTCAGCGGGCCAGGAGCTCGTCGAGGAGCTCGTCGAGGTCGAGGTACTCCTCCCCCGCACGCGTGACGGCGTACGTCTGCTCCAGAAACCCGGTGAGCTCCCGGGCCTCCACGAAGAGGACGGCATCGCCCTCCCCCTCGGCACCATGCCTTCGCAAAGCGACGCGGAGTTCGTCCCCGCCGGCTGCCCTGTGGGGGCTGAAGACGACGTCCCCCTCGCCCACGGCGTGCTCGAGCCCCTCGGCGAGCATCTGCCGGTCGAAGTGCCAACGGGCCAGGACGGTGGGGCCGTCGAAGAACGCGGCCTGGACCACGTACGGGTCCTCACCGTCATACGAGAAGCGGGCGACGAGCGGCACACGGCCCCTCGGCGCGTCGAGGCGGACAACGATCAGAGCAGACACACAGGACATCGACGGGCCTCCGGGATGGGCTGCACGGTTGCAGTCGTGTGCCCCGATTCGTCCCTGCCACACAGGTCCGATCGGGGGAACCGCTGGAGAGTGCGCGGTCGGAACGCCTTCGGTTAGGAGTGGCCGCCTCCGGTTCGGAGCGGCGTCTTCTGCCCTCGCCTGCCGAGCACCTCCGCGCCCACCGTCTCCCCGCAGCACCGAGGGCCCCTGCGTGAGGCGCCGGACAGTCACCAAGCAGGGCGCCGACGGCTTCGGTGTCCGCGACGAGGAGGTCGCCCGCCTGCCCCCGTTCGTCCCGCCACCACATCAACGGGCTCGGCCGATACTCCTTCCAGCTCCCCGACCTGCCCGCGGGCTGCGGCCCTACGTGCCCCTGACGCTGAGGACACGGCGTGATCCCAGGACGCGGCTGCGGTTGGGCCGGATGGCGGGCACGCACCCGCGTGAGTACGGCAGAGAGGGGAACCTGCGGCTGAGGCACCTTCCAGCCGAGCCAGAAATCAGGAGCGGAGACGAGCGATGGCCACCACGATGGGCGAGGCCCGGGCAGGCATGGCACAGTCGGCGAGTATCCAGTTGCCGGGCATCGTGCTCGGAGTGGGGATGGGCGGTTTCGTCGACGGCATCCTTCTCCACCAGCTGCTCCAGTGGCACCACATGCTCTCCAGCACCAACGAGGACCACGTCGGGGTGAAGTACTACAACCCCCACACCGTCTCCGGCCTGGAGATGAACACCCTCTGGGACGGCATCTTCCACACCGTGTGCTGGCTCGCGGTCCTCCTCGGCCTCGCCATCCTGTATTCGCGGGTCACCCACAACCGGCGGCGGGTGTGGACCTCCCGCGTGCTGTGGGGCTGGATGCTCGTCGGCTGGGGCCTGTTCAACCTCGTCGAAGGCGTCCTGGACCATCACATCCTGGGCATCCACCACGTCTACGCCGGAGACGGCCAGGTCTGGTGGGACATCGGCTTCCTCGTCCTGGGCGCCCTGCTGGTCGCCGTCGGCTACCTGCTCCAACGCAGCGGCCGGCCCTTCGACCCGAACACCCCCGCCGAGCGGCACGAGCGCCGACCTGCCTGATGGACCACGACATGCCCGCACACGGGCACACCGCGGGCAGCAGCCTCCTCGGGTGGCTGCTGCCCGCCCTCGTCCTGCCAGCCGCCGCCGGCAGCTACCTGCTGCTCGCCCGACGGGCCCGCCGCCGCAACCCCGCCCAGGGCTGGAGCCGGTGGCGGACGGCCGGCTTCCTGACCGGCGTCGCCCTTTTCGGCGCAGCCCTGTTGCCGCCCGTGGCCCCCTTCGCGCACGAAGACTTCCGCGGCCACATGGCCCAGCACATGCTCCTCGGCATGTACGCGCCCCTCGCGCTCGTCCTGGCCGCCCCCGTCACCCTCCTGCTGCGCACCCTTCCCGCGGCCCGGGGACGGCAGCTGACCTCCGTACTGCACAGCCCGCCCGCCCGCGTGATCGCCCACCCCGCGGTCGCACTGGCACTGTCCACCGGCAGCCTCGCAGTTCTCTACTTCACTCCCCTCTACAACGCGACCATGAGCAATCCGCCGGCGCACTGGCTGCTGCACGCGCATTTCCTGCTGTCGGGGTGCCTGTTCGCCTACGTCATCGCCGGCCCCGACCCCGCACCGTCTCGCCCCGGCGTTCGCGCCCGCCTGGTCTACCTCGGCGTCGCCATCGCGGCCCACGCGGTCATCTCCCAGCTGATGTACGGCGGCTTCTGGATCAACATCCACGCCCCCATCCCCCAGGTCCAGGCAGGCGCCGAGATCATGTACTACGGCGGCGACATCGCCGAACTGCTCCTGGCCGCCGCCCTGGTCGCCACCTGGCGCCCCGAACCCCGCCGGGCGGCCACCCGCGAGCCCGCCACATCCCGGGAAGTGACGGCACCCGGGAAGTGACGGCACCCGCCTGACCACGCCCACCCGCGTGCCGCCGACCGAGGAAACAACCCCGGACGCGGCTCACCGGTGCGCGCTGCCCAGCGCGAGCAGACTGGTCAGCTCGGGGATCGACTCCGGCGACGGCCGGCACGAGCCTGCCCGTAGGAGAGGCGCCCGGCCCGCGGTCCGGGCACACGCTCGCGCGGGCCGACCACCTTGCCCGGCCCGGGACGGCGGTGGGTGACGAACACGTGATCCACAGCCCGCAGCGGTCCGAAAACCGCGGCGGGCACCGGCGGTGCGGGCCCCCTCCGGCCCCTGGGAGCCGGCCACGTCGACCAGCTGCCGAGCCGTCCGGCCGGAGGCGACCCGCACGGTGACCCAAGCCCTGACCGCTCTGACCGCGAAGCTCTGCGGGATGCCTGAAAAAATGGGATGAGAGGATCTCGGTCAGCGCCTTCCGCCCGGCGGTAGGCACTGAGGCTAGAAGGGCCGAACTTATGATCATCTTTGGTACCAGGCTGTACCTGTATCAGCTCGCGATACTCACGCTGACGTGCCGTCACTGCGGCAACCGCGCCGCGCACACGCTCACCAAGCGCGTCACCAAGTTCACGTTGTTCTTCGTGCCGCTGTTCCCCTTCTCGACGAAGTATGCGACCCAGTGCACGTTCTGTGGCCTGGAGCAGGAAGTGCCCCGGCAATGGGCCGAGCAGTCGCAGGCCCAGGCCGCAGGCGCTCCCGGCGGTGGGGCGTACGGGCAGTCGCAGCAGCCGTACCAGCACCCTGGGGTCTGAGCGGTCGGCGATGCGCCACTCCGCTAGCCCTTACTACGGCTACGGCTATGAAGAAGGTGGTGCGTGCCGCCGAGCCTCCTGACCACAGGCGAGGCAGCGGACAGCCCGCAGTTCATCCCCGTCCTGAAAGTACGGGTAGGCGGGCCCGTCGGCGGACCCGGCATCCGGCCGGACGCGGTCGCCGGGGACAAGACATCCCACGCGGATAAGGGTCAAGCTGCCGCGACGGTATGTCCGGTTGAGGGCTGTGGGAAGGCGATTGCTTCGTCGTAGGTGTGGCCGTTCTGGAGGCAGTGGAACAGCATGCCCATGAAGCGGTTGAAGAGGTTCCGCTGTGCGGCGACGTGACGGTCGCCGGCTGCTCGTCGGCGGTCGTAGTGGGCTCTGGCCCCTGGTGACCTGGTGAGAGAGACGAAGGCCCAGACGTATCCGACGGCAGCCAGTCGCTGATTCTTGACCTTCCGGCTCATGACGTTGCAGCTCTTGCCGCTGGCTCTGGTGACCGGGGCACTTCCCGCGTAGGCCTTCAATGATCCGGCGGTGGCGAATCGGGCCCGGTCATCGCCGATCTCCGCCAGGACCCGGGCGCCGGTCAGTGAGGCGAGACCGGGAAAGCTGCGGATGACAGGTGCATCCGGATGCTCTTCGAAGGCCTGCGTGACGACCTCTTCGAGCTGGTCGGCGTTGTCGCATGCGGTGTTCAGCTGTCTGAGCAGAGCGGACGTCTGATGCCCGAGAGCCGCCTCGACCTGGGGGAGCTGGTGAAGGTAATCGCGTTTGAAGACCTCGTGGAGCCTTTCGGCTTCGGCCTCGATGCCGCGGACCCGGCCGGCCTGCTTGAGCAGCGACTGCAGGCGCCGCCGTGTCAGCCTCGCAGCCGTGGTGGGGGTCGGTGCAGCGGCCAGGATGCTGCGGGCTTCCCTCGAACACAGTCCGTGCTTGTGCTGGGCGAAGGCGTCGAGGATGGCTGGGTAGAACTCTCTGAGCTGGGAGCGAAGCTTGTTGTGGGCCTGGCCGCGGGCCCAGACGGCATCCTGTTGGGCCCGGGCGAGCACGGCAATGGCCTGCACGAGCTCGGAGTCCGCCGGGAGCGGCCGGTGGGCGGCCATGTCGGTTCGCAGGATGTTGGCCAGGGCCGCTGCGTCGACGGCGTCCGACTTCTTGCGGGCGACGGAGTGGCGGTCCCGGTAGCGGGCGACTGCCAGCGGGTTGATCGAGAAGACCGGCCGACCGGTGGCCCGCAGGCAGGCCACGAGTAGTCCACGTGATGTCTCGATGGCCACGGGGATCGGGGCGTCCTCGCTGTCGCCATGCTCGGCCAGCAGGTCGGTGAGCTGGGCAAACCCTGCAGCGTCATCGCCAATCCGCACCTTGGCGAGTTGCTTTCCGCCAGCGTCGACCAGTGCGATGTCGTGATGGTCTTCGGCCCAGTCCACGCCACAGAACACTGGCGTCGGTAACCCGATTATCTCCATCCGGTCCTCCTTCGTCGGGACTCTTTTCCCAGGCCAGAGCCAGAGCCTGTGCAGGGTGCGCGTGCTCCCTAATGGAAGTGCTCAAGGCACGTCATCCCACCAGCCGTTCGCAACCCCAGCGAGTCGTACGGCCCTCGGTCCGCGTCAGAGCTGAAAGCTCAAGGCAGAGCTGAGAGGTGATCCGCACAACCGGCTCGGACTACGGACAGCAAACCGCCCGGCGGCCGCAGAGGGACCGGCCCGCAGCAACCGGACCGCTTCCATGCCCATGCCGACAAAACGGCACCGAGTTCTGCACGCTTCATGCCCGCACTGCTGGGCGCGAGCCAGCCTCGTCTTGTCAACAGGGCTCTCAGGCCCGGGCATACTCAAAGGCTCGGCTCGCGCCCGCGAAGGTCAGCTCTTGCCGACCTTCGCTTCCCATTAGGCGTACTCGTCCCGCGGAAACCGTGCCCACCTGCGCAAACGCCGTATCAAGGCGGTCATCCCGGAGAAGAAGGACCAGGCCGCCAACCGGAAGAAGGAGGGCTCCAGAGGTGGCCGACCCGTCAGCCACGACGCCGATCTCTCCAAGGAGCGGAACACCGTCGAACGCCTGATCAACAAGCTCAAAGCATGGCGAGGCATCGCCACCCGATACGACAAGACTCCCGACAGCTACCTCGCCGGTCTCCACCTGCGCGCCTCGATGATCTGGATCAAGGACCTCACCAGGACCACCCGATGATCACGACTCGATATGCCCCAAGGTGACGCGCTGAGGGCCGGAGGCCAAGGGCGGGCAGGAGTCGAGTCAACGGTCAACCAGCCGTGGACGCGGGGCCTCACCCGTGGGTTCCGCGTCGGTGTCTTCGGTGCCGACCGGGCCGCGGGGAAGCATCCGGTCCAGCCACTTCGGCAGCCACCAGTTGGTCCGGCCGAGGAGTGTCATGGTCGCCGGTACCAGCACCATGCGTACGACCGTGGCGTCGATGAAGATCGCGGTGGCCAGGCCGAACCCGAACATCTTGGTGGAGGGGTCCTCGGCGACGGCGAAGGACAGGAAGACCGCCACCATGATGAGGGCGGCCGAGGTGATGATCCGGGCGGTGCCCGAGACGCCCTCAACGATCGCCGTGCCGTTGTCGCCGGTGCGCAGGTACTCCTCGCGTACGCGGGAGAGGAGGAACACCTCATAGTCCATCGACAGGCCGAACAGGATGGCGAAGAGGAACGTCGGGATGAACGACACGATCGGAACCGTCGCTTCCAGCCCGATGAGTGCGCCTCCCCAGCCCCACTGGAAGACCGCGACCATGATGCCGTAGGCCGCGCCGATGCTCAGCAGATTCAGCAGTACCGCCTTCAGCGGTACGAGTATCGAGCGGAAGACCAGCATCAGCAGCAGGAACGACATCGCCAGCACGGCGGCGACGATCACCGGCAGGCGTTGGCTGGTGCGTTGGCCCACATCGGACAGGCTCGCGGCGGCGCCGCCGACGTGGGCCCTGGCCGGGCCGTGCCCGATCGCCGTGGGCAGCACGTCGGTGCGCAGCCGGGCGATGGTGTCGGCCGTGGCCTTGTCCTGAGGGCTGGTGGTCGGGAACACCACGAGGGTCGCGATGCCGGTGGCCCGATCGATGTGCGTCGGCGCGACGGATGCGATGCCCGGATCCGCCGCGACCGCCCCGACGAGTCGGTCCAGCACTCCCGGATCACCGGTGGGGTCCGCGGCGATGACGAGGGGACCGTTGATGCCCGGACCGAACCCCTCGGCGACGAGGTCGTAGGCCCGGCGCTCGGTACGGCTGTGGGGCAGTGAGCCGTCGTCGGGCAGGCCGACGCGCAGGCCGAGCACGGGCAGCGTCGCCGTCAGCAGCAGCGCCGCTGCGCCGACCGCGTACGGCACCGGGTGCCGGCTGACGTGCCCGATCCAGCGACGCCACCCGGCGGCGTGGGCGGCGCCTGCCGCCGGGTCCCGCCGCCGTGCGAGTCGGCCCGGCTTCCTGGTCTGCAGAGCCCGGCCGATCCGGCCGGCCCGGGCCAGGCGCGGGCCCGCCGCGCCGAGGAAGGCCGGCAGCAGCGTCACCGACGCGAGCACCATCGTCAGGACGACGATCGAGACGGCAACCCCGCCCACCGTCATGAACGGCACGTTCGCGACCGCCAGGCCGAGGATCGACACGACGACGGTGCCGCCGGCGAAGACCACCGGCCGCCCCGCCGTTGCCACCGCTCGTCCGGCCGCCGCCTGCGGATCGAGCCCGCACGCGAGGTACTCCCGGTGCCTGGCGAGCACGAACAGCGCGTAGTCGATGCCCACTCCGAGCCCGACCATGCTGCCCAGGACCGGTGCGAAGGTGGGGACGTCCGTGACCCCCGCCAGTACCGTCATCGTGGCGACCCCGACGGTCAGTCCGAAGACCGCCATGCCGATCGGCAGCGCGGCGGCGACGAGCGAACCGAACGCCAGGAACAGGATCGCGGCCGCGGCGAGGAGGCCGATCAGCTCGCTCACGCCGCCGTCGGGGTCGGAGAAGGCGTAGAAGAGGTTCCCGCCCATCTCGATGCGCAGGGGCAGTTCGGCGCGCAGCCGGTCGCCGAGATCGACGAGGGCGTCGAGGTCTTCGGCCGACAGCCGGCTCTGGTCGGGGTACTGCACCCGGACGACCGCGATCCGCCCGTCGGCCGAGACGAGGCCGCCGCGCACGGCGGTGTCCGCGCCTGCGTCGAGTGCCCCCGCCGGGTCGCTCGCGGCGAGCACGTGCGGCAGCCGTTTCACCTCGGTCTGCAGCCGCGTGAGAGCGGTGCGCGCGCTGTCGTCGTCGAAGAACGTCACACCGTCGTCGAGGGGGGTGACGACCACTTGGGCGGTCATCCCCTCCTGGCCGGTGCCGGCCCGCTCGATCAGTTCCGCGGCCCGTTGGGAGTCCAGTCCCGGAGCGGTCATCGAGTCCGCGGTCCGCCCGCCGAAGGCGACGGCGGCGAGGACGGCGAGCGTGGCGGCGATCAGCCATGCCGCGATCACCCGCCAGGGATGGCGCGCGGCGCTTGCGCCCAGGCGCAACAGGGCTTTCGAGAGCATCGGGTCCTCCAACCACCTCGTCGGCCGTCCTTGTACGGCCGCCGATGCCGAGGCTCCTCGCCACGGCGCTCCGCGGCATCGGCCCGCGGGCCGCGGATCCCTCGGCCCCGGGGCGGAGTGACGACCCGTCCTTTCGGCCGATGCGCGGCACGCCGCAGTCCCTAGGCTGAGAACCGTGCTCCGAGACGACCTGCGAACCCTGTGGACCGAACCCCGGCCGCCCGACGCGCCCGCCCGGGTGCGGCGGGACTGGGCGCTGCTCGCCGCGGGCCTTGCCGGTGTGGCGCTGGAGGCCACCCTGCGCGAGAACGTCGTGTGGCGGCCGGTGGCGGTGGTGTTCGCCGTATGGCTGTGCCTGCTGCCCCTGTGGCGCCGGACCCGCCCGCTGGCGATGGTGACGCTGGCGTTCGGCTCGGTGAGCCTGCTTCCGGTGGCCTCGTTCGTCGCCGCACCGCGCGAGCCCGTCGGCCTGTACACCGGCGCGGTCGTGCTCGTGCTGGTGTACGCGCTGCCCCGGTGGGGATCGGGACGCGAGATCGTGCTGGGCGGCGCGGTGATCCTCGCGGTCGGCGCGCTGTGTGTCGTCACGGACGAGACCCCGGTCATCGAAAAGCTCGTGGGCCTCGTCTTCCTGCTGCTGCCCGGCGTGGTCGGGGCTGCCGTGCGGTTCCGGGTGACCGCTCGCGAGCGGCAGTTGGAGCAGGTGCGCTCCCGCGAGCGCGAGCAGCTCGCCCGGGAACTGCACGACACGGTGGCCCACCACGTGTCGGCCATGGTGATCATCGCCCAGGCGGGCCGGGTGCTCGCGGGCACCGACCCGTCCGCCGCCGTCGAGGCGCTGGAGGGGGTCGAGGAGGAAGGGGCGCGCACGCTGGAGGAAATGCGCGCCATGGTCGCCGCGCTGCGCGACCGCGGGGTCGGCGCCGAGCTGGCGCCCCCTGCCGGAGTCGCGGATCTGGAGCGCCTGGTGCGCACCCCGGGTGGTCGCCTCAGGGTCGACCTGGGGCTCGACGGCGAACTGGACGCGCTGCCCCCGGCCGTGGACGCGGCCGTCTACCGGATCGTGCAGGAGTCGGTGACCAACGCGCTGCGCCATGCGGTCGACGCGACCGAGCTCGTCGTTCGGGTCGCCGCGGAACGGCACACGGTACGGGTGAGCGTGCGCGACAACGGCCGGCGCACCGGCCGGGGTCGCGACGGATACGGACTTACCGGATTGCGCGAGCGCGCGACGCTGCTCGGCGGCACACTACGAGCCGGCCCGGGTACCGACCGGGGCTGGCATGTTGACGCCGAACTGCCGAGAGCGAGGAGCGAGAGCGGTGTCCATTCGCGTCCTCGTCGCTGACGACCAGACGATCATCCGCACGGGGTTGCGGATCATGCTGAACGCCCAGCCCGGCATCGAGGTGGTCGGCGAGGCCGCCGACGGGCGGGAAGCGGTACGCCTGGCCCGCGAACTACGCCCCGACGTCTGCCTGTTCGACATCCGCATGCCCGTACTCGACGGGCTCGAGGCCACCCGGCTGGTCGCCGGCCCGGGCGTCGCCGACCCGCTGGCCGTGGTCGTCATCACCACGTTCGACCTCGACGAGTACGTCTACGGCTCACTGCGTGCCGGCGCCCGCGGATTCCTCCTCAAGGACACGGGACCGGACCTTCTGGCGCAGGCCGTACGGTCGGCGTCCGACGGTGAGGCGCTCATCGCGCCCAGCGTCGCCGTCCGTCTGCTCCAGGCATTCGCGGACCTGCCCGCCGGCCGGCCCGTGGCCCAGCCGGTCTCCCCCGTCACCGCCCGCGAGGAGCAGGTGCTCCTCGCCGTCGCTCGCGGGCTGACCAACACCGAGATCGCCGATGCACTGCACATCAGCCTCAGCACGGTGAAGACGCATCTGGCCAGCCTGATGGCCAAACTCGGCGCCCGCAACCGGGTCGAGATCGCGATGTGGGCCTACGAAACGCGCCGTATCCTCCCCGGAACCTGAGCCGGGTGCCGGGCCATGTCCCATGAGTCCCCGCCCGGACATCAGTGCACCGGTCGGCTCACGTCGGCTCCACGTGCCTCACCCGCCCCAGAGCGTGACGTACCAGGAGGCCGGAACTGGGACGGGGAGACACCCGATACGACAAGTCTCCCGACAGCTGCCTCGCCGGTCTCCACCTGCACGCCTCGATGATCTGGATCAAAGACCTCACCAGGACCACCCGATGATCACGACTCGATACGCGCCCTGGACGGCGTGGAGTTCGCCTCGAACTCCCGCAGGTGGGCGGGTCGGGCCCGAGGGCGCTGTGCCGGGCCCCGGGTGGGTGCAGGAGGCAGGCCCGGGCGTGGTGCGTTCGGCCGCCGCAAGGGAGGAGTATGGAGGGAGCGGGCTGTGGCAGGAGGTGGAGCGCCGTGGAGTCGGTCCCCCCGGAGAACGAGCAACCGCCCTCTGCAGGGGGAGAGCGGGCGGGAGACCCGGGTTACGGGCGGCTGCACCAACTGTTCCGGAAACCCGCCTCTGTGGGCAGAGGGGCGCCGGCTGCTTTCGCTCGTGCCTGCGTCGACCTCATGGACGTCAGCGGGGCGACGGTGTCTCTTCACGGGGACCTGGACGTCCGCACCCTGTGGTGGTCGAGCGACGACGTCGCCCGCCGGTTGGCGGACGCCCAGTACACGCTGGGCGACGGCCCTTGCCGCACCGTGATGGAACAAGCCGCGCCCGTGTTCGTGGACAACCTCATGCAGCAGCCCGATGCCGACCGGTGGCCGCTCTTCGCTCAGCAGGCTCTCGACCTCGGCGTGCACGCCGTGTTCTGCCTGCCCCTGGGTGCCGAGCCGGTGCCCATCGGAACCCTCGATCTCTACCGCGACAGCCCCGGCCCGCTCTCCAACCGGGACCAGGCCTTCGCCTTCCCGGCCGCCGACGCCATCACCAGCGCCCTGTTGGCCCTCCAGGCACACGACCCTGGCACCGGGACCGATCTGGACGGGGGCTGGCTGGATGCGGCCGAAACCGATTATGAGGAGGTTCACCAGGCCACTGGAATGATCATGGTGCATCTCGGGGTCGATCCCCCCGATGCGCTGGCCCGCCTGAGGGCCCACGCCTTCTCCCACGGACAATCCGTGACGGAGGCGGCTTTCGACGTGATCGCCGGGAGAATCAGGTTCCATGACTAGGCCCGCCCCACCGGTGGGTTGGAGCAGGGAAACGGTGACACCGGCATGACCACCACCCGAGAGCAGCAGCTCACCGAGGCGTTCGTCGCGCTCAGCGACACCCTCGCCGATGACGTAGATCCGCTCGTCCTCCTCGGACGCCTCATCCACCACAGCGTCGCCCTGACCTCCATCGACGCAGCCGGCGTCATGCTCGCCAACAGCCGCGGAAGCCTGCGCTCCGCGATCACCACCGAGCACGCCGCCGAGCTGACCGAGATCTGGCAGGCCGAGGTCAGGCAGGGACCGTGCATCGAGGCGTTCAGCACCGGTGGCGCGGTCCACGCCCCGGAGCTCGCGGCGCAGCAGGAACGCTGGCCCGACTTCGTTCCCCTGGCCCGGGCGGCGGGCTTCGAAAGCGCCCACGCCTTCCCCCTGCACCATGGCGGGCAGATCATCGGCGCGCTGAACCTCCTGGCCCGCCACCCCACCGTCCTGACCGACGCAGACGGCACGCTCCTGCGCGCTCTCGCCGACGTCGCCACCAGCGCCGTCCTGTCCTGGGACCGCCAACCGTTGCGACCCCAGGACATCACCACCCGCACCCAGACCGCCCTGACCGGGAAAGGGTTCTTCGATACCGCCAGCGGCATGCTCGCCGCCACCGCCGACATCACCCCGGCCGAAGGCGCAAGCCGCCTCCACGCCTACGCCAACCGCCACCGCCTGCGCCCCACCGACATCGCCGACCAGCTCCTACGCCGCACCCTCGACCCTCACACCGTCCTGAACGAAAGCATCTGACTGCGCAGTCGGGTGGCGGAGTCAGCGGCGTGTACTGGCGGGCTTCGTTGACCGCGGCATGCGGCTGCGGCATCAGAACGCACAGCGTGTAGACGTTCGGCGCGCGGCGGAATCGTTCGGTGCCGCGCCGCTCACGGCACGCTCCTCGCCGGCAGCGCCAGCCCCGGCAGGTCCTGGACACGCTCACCGACAACTCAGAACCTGGTTTCGCCGGCGAGAGGCGCTTTGCGCTGGCCGGCTTCGGCCACCTCATCCGTCAGCGCGCCCAACGCGCCCCAGACCTCGCCGCGACGGCAACCACCGAGGCCCCGGCCGCCTAGTCGGGCCTCGGCGTCCCGTAGACCATGGCGTTCGCCCTGCCCGCTTCCGCGCCGGCCGCACGCTGGGATGCAGCCGCGTCACGCAGGGAGCGGCGCAGCAGAGCGGTGGGCGCGGGGCCCGCTTCCCGGGACGGGTAGAGGGTGTCGATGATGTCCAGGAGCCGCTGCGGCTGCGCCTGCCATCCGAAGGCGAAGAAGGCGAGACCGCGCTCGTGAAGGCGCGAGGCGAGGTCGTGGAGCGCGTGCAGCCCCGTGACGTCGAGGAACCGCAGGCGTGTCATGTCGCACACCACCACGACGACGTTCCCGTCGAGCATGGTGAGGGCTTCCTCGAGAACGGAGCGGGAGTCGAGGTCGAGTTCGCCGTCCGGCACCAGGTGCACGGTGGACCCGAAACGTCTCGTCACGATGCGCAAGTCGCGGTTCATGCGTCTCACCTCGCCAGGACCGGCCGCTCTCATGCACTCCCGACCGCTATCGACGGGAATGGCCCCAAACCGATCCTGCCTCAGCCCCGAAAGCGTCCGCAAGCCCGTCCGGCTCCTCAGCTCACCTACTGCCACCCGGCCGATCAGGCAGGCCACGCCCTCATCCCCGCCCCCGTCGATCAGGTCCTCGGACCTGTTTTCGACGGCCATGGGGAAAGTCCGCGACGCACGACACGGTCGGCGACCGGCCGACCGGCTGACCTCTCAGGCTCCCGGGCCGCTCGGCTTCTCGGTGGAGGCGGAGGCGGAGGCGGAGTCCTCGGTGTAGTAGCGCCGTAGGAGTTCCCGCTCGGCGTCCCCGTGCGGGAACTTGAAGAAGACCAGCAGCGCACCCAGGGCGATCGCGGCCAGACCGACGGTGTACGCCCAGTCGTCGCCGTGGAGGAACGACTGGCGTGCTGCCGCGACGATCTGGTCGGCGTACCGGGGGTGCTCCTGGGCGACCTGCCCGGCGGAGGCGAACGACTTCGTCAGCTCGCTCTGGACCTGGTCCGACACGTCCTTGCTCTCGGGGGAAGCGGCGATCGCCGCGCTGAAGGCCGAGGCGTAACCGGCGGTGAGGAGCACGCCCATGACGGACTGCATGATGGCCCCGCCGAGGTCTCGCTGCAGGTCGGCGGTGCCCGAGGCCATTCCGGCGCGTCGCACGGGCACCGATCCGGTCAGCGAGTGAGATGCGGGCGTCCCGGCGAAGCCGGCGCCGATACCGATGAGCACGTAGGCGAGGCCGATCTGCCAGTAGCTGCTGTCCTCGCCCCAGAAGAGCAGCATCCAGGCGAAGGCGAGGAAGAGGAACACGTAACCCGTCAGCAGGGTCGTGCGGGCGCCGTGTGTCTCGACCAGCTTCGCGGACCGTGGTGCCACGAGCACCATCATCACGACGAGAGGGAGGATGGGGGCGCCGGCTTCGACGGCGTTGTACTCGAGCACGTTCTGCAGGTACTGCTGGCTGATGAACGCCGACCCCATCATGGAGCCGAACACGATGATTCCCGCGCATGCGGCGACCCAGAAAGTGCGCCGGCCGGCGATGTGGAGGTCGTACAACGGGTTGGGAGCCCGGCGCTGACGCCAGAGGAACGCCGCCCCGGCGGCGAGGGCGATCACGACGAGGCCGACGGCCAGGGCCCCCTGGTTGGGGACGACGGCGAAGTTGATTCCCAGCACCAGTCCCGCGACCAGGAGGACGGACAGGATGCCGCCTAGGTTGTCCACCGGTTCGGCCGACTCATTGGCGTGCGCGGGGACGAACAGCAGGGCCACGACCAGCGCGACCACCGCGAGGGGCAGGGTGACCAGGAAGACCGACCCCCAGTAGAAGTGTTGGAGGAGCGCCCCCGCGATCACCGGCCCGAGCATGGAGATGCCGCCGCCCAGGGCGGACCACAGCGCGATCGACTTCGTCCGCCCCGGCCCCGCCCACAGGGCGGTGATCAGCGCCAGGGTGGTCGGGTAGGCCATGCCGGCCGAGAGCCCGCCGAGGATCCGGGCCAGCACGAGGACGGTGTCGTTCGGCGCGTACGCGGCGAGCAGGCAGGCCGGGATGGACAGAGCGATGCCGAGGAGCAGCAGCAGCTTGCGCCCGTGACGGTCGCCGACCGCACCCAGGTAAAGCACCGATGAGGCCAGGCCGAGGGAGTACCCCACGGCGATCAGGTTCAGCGCGGTCTGGGAGGAGTCGAAGGCCTTCCCGATCGCGGGCAGCGCCACGTTGGCCACCGACAGGTTCAAGTTGGCCACCGCGGCAACGATGATCAGGGACGAAAGAACGAGCGCCGCCCGCGCCGGGGCCTCACGCGGAACGTCGATGCGAGGCGCGCCGCTCTTCGACATGGAACCTCCGGGGCGAAGTCGGGCTTCGCGAGAGTCTTCCCTGATCCACCGCGCCGCACATCGCCCCATTGGGATGACACACCGACCGTCGCTGACGCGGTCCGCCCGTGTTCCCGGAAGGTGTCGAGGCGGTTGAGCCGTGCGAGGAGAACACCCCGGCGTCGACGTTCCTGACGGCCCGCTGCCCGGACGGCGGCGGCCTCTACGAAGGTCCGTGGCGCAGGATCCCGGCCCGGAGCAGCTACCCCGGGCGCGTACGTCCAGCGGACCCGATTTCGGGGTGGATCGCGAGATCCTCGGGACGGGGTGGTGGACGTGACCGTTGGTGCTCGCCCGGAATTCGCTGTTCAGCTCTTGCGGGCCAACGGTTGCCCGGCGAAGCTCACCCCTGCCAGGCCATGGGCCATGAGGTTGCGAATGTTGCCGTGATCAGTGTCGCCCGGCGTCGCCAGCACGCTGCGATAGTGCTCACCGAATGCCAGCAGGGCCTCGTGATCGCTCAGCCCTTCCAGCAGGGCCAGTCCCAGCGTCTTACAGGAACCCTCGTTCTCACCTGCGGCGTTTTCCATTTCCCCGTTGCGGAACGCCTCTGCCTGATATGCGTAGTGCGCGGCGACGAAGGCCAAGGTGTCGGCGAATTCGTGCTCACCTGACGCAAGGCTCGCCCGCAGCGAGTTCAGATCAGTCATCTCGGTACCCCTGGATTGAACAGACGATCCGATTGCCGTCCGTGACCGGGGGACCATACCCCCTTGAGACGAGTCGGCAGGAACCGGGCCACATGCCGGAACGAGCGGCATCTCCGCAGGTCACGATGTGCGACTGGGTGACCCGCCGAGAGCCGGTTTCGGTCCGGGCGATCGGCCGCGAGGGCGGTGCTGATCAGCAGCCGGCGCCGTTCCCGCCCTGTGCCGCAGGGCGGCTCGGTGGCGTGCCACGGCAAGGCGGGGTCGGATGGTGGCTCCGCTGCCGGCGATGCCCGGCTGCTCGGCCGTATCGCCGCCGACCCGACGAGGGCTCCAACAACAGCGAGCAGACCCGCCTGGAAGTCCTGCGGCTGCTCGTGACCGCGTGTGGCGCCGAGGACTTCGCCGAGCTGCCGCCGCAGCCGGACGGCCGGGGCAGAGGTCCGAGTTCCGGGGCCCGGGCCCCGGCCCGGGCCCGGTTGCAAACGCCCGTGGCAGGGGCGGGAACGCCTGGCACGGGCGGGGGGCGCGGAGGTCGCGGGGGTGTCCGTGTTCGTGCCGCCGCACCCGGCGGAGGCTACGGGCGTCCGCGGAGGGTTTCGATCTCCCGGCGTTCGCGCTTCGTCGGGCGGCCCGCGCCGCGGTCGCGGATGCCGACGACGGCGGCCTCCACCGGGCTCGGCGGCGGCGGGCTGTTGTCGATCAGGCACTCCGCGGCGACGGGGGCGCCCACCCGCTTGGACACGGGCCGCTTGACCACGACGATCCGCTCGCGCCCTGCGTGGAACAGCCGTACCTCGTCACCCGCACGGACCGTCTGCGCCGGCTTGGCACGTTCCCCGTTGACCTTCACATGGCCCGCCCGGCAGGCGGTCGCCGCGATCGAGCGGGTCTTGGTCAGGCGCACGGACCAGATCCACGCATCGACCCGCACCGTGCCCGTTTCCGTTCCCGTTACCTCATCAGCCATACCCCCGACTCTAGCGAGCCGGGCACGGCAGAACGGAATGGATTTTGGCAGATGCACCAACAGGCATGGCATCTGCCATGGAGATCATCTGAACTTGATTGCAAATGCGCCACAGCTGGCCCTAGCCTTGTCGCACATGCAGTCCTCCACCATCGGACACCGTCGGACAGGCCGCGCGTCTGCCGGGCGTCAGCCCAGACACCGCACCGCTGGGCCGACGCCCGCCGGATCGGCACCCCCGCGACGAAGACGGCGGCCGACGCCTGATCGGCGGCCGTGACCCGGCCGCCTTCTCCGTCGAGGAGCTCGGGCCGACGGTCGGCATGCAGGCCACCGCCCGTGTGAAGTCCGCCACCCTGCACATCGACCGCACCCGAACCGGACGGCCCCGCCCGCCTGGCCCCCTCCAGGCATTCCCGCACCACCGCCCGGCACCGTCCCTACAACCGCACCCGCTCCGCCCGTCACCGGCGCGGGTCACCATCGCGCGGCTCCGGCATCCGGCCGACCGCCGACCCGACCGAGGAGCACCCGCTCATGTCACCGAGCCCGACCCGCCGCCGTGCCGCGGCCGCCGCGTTGACCGCCGCCCTGCTCGTGCCCCTGGCCGCCTGCGGCAAAGGGGACGAGAAGCCGGCCGCCGGTTCCACGCCCGGTTCCGCCGAGGCCAAGGCCACCCACCTGACCGTCCTCGCCGCCTCCTCCCTCACCGACGTCTTCAAGACCGCGGCTGCGGCGTACGAGAAGGCCCACCCCGGCACGAAGATCACCTTCTCCTTCGCCGGTTCGCAGGAGCTGGCGGCGCAGGTCAAGCAGGGCGCCCCGGCCGACGCGCTGGTCACCGCCGACACCAAGACCATGGACGGGCTGAAGGCCGAGACCGGCGACGCCACGGTCATCGCGAAGAACCGTCTGGTCATCGCCGCCGGCAAGGGCAACCCGTTCAAGGTCGACGAGCTCAGGGACCTCGCCGACACCAAGATCAAGGTCGTGCTCGCCGCGCCCGAGGTCCCGGTCGGCCGCTACAGCAAGCAGATCCTCGACGCCCAGAAGATCGAGGTGAAGCCCGTCTCCCAGGAGCCCAACGTCCGTGCCGTGCTGAGCAAGGTCGAGCTGGGCGAGGCGGACGCGGGTCTCGTCTACCGGACCGACTCCGTCAAGTCCGGTGACAAGATCGTCGCGGTGGAGATCCCGGACGACCAGAACGCCGTGGCCTCCTATCCGGCGGCCACGCTGAAGCAGTCCGAGAACGCCGAGGCCGCGGCCGCGTTCGTCGCCTGGCTGACCACCCCCGAGGCGCAGAAGATCCTTCAGGACGCGGGCTTCCAGAAGGCGTAGGCGGCGCGCCGGCGTCCCGACGCCGAGGGGCCGGCCGGGCGGGGGAACAGAGGGCCCGTCGGAGCGTGTCCGGGCGCGTCCATCCGTACACCCGCCCGTACGACAGCCCGTACGAGCGAGGCCTTGCGCCGGTCGGGCTGCTCCGGGTGCTCGGGGCGGCGCCCGCACGACGCTCGGCGGGGCTCCACCGCGAGCGCCCGGAGCAGCCCGACCGGCCCGACCGCCGCATACGCTTCCCCCGCAGTCACCTCCCCCAGCCAGGAACCCTCATGAGCAGACTTCGTACTCGCACCACCAGGCCCCCGCTGACCCTGGCACTCCCCGCGCTGCTCGCCGTCGCGTTCCTGCTGCTGCCGCTCGTCGGAATCCTCGTCCGCACCCAGTGGGGCGAGCTCGGCACCCATCTGAGCAGCCCCGGCGTGGTCGAGGCCGTGCAACTCTCGCTCGTCGTGTCCCTCTGGGCCCTCGTCCTCTCGCTTCTCCTCGGCGTCCCGCTCGCCTGGCTGCTGGCCCGGGTCCCGTTCAAGGGGAAGGCCCTGGTCCGCTCCCTCGTGCTGCTGCCGATGGTGCTGCCGCCGACCGTCGGGGGGGTCGCCCTGCTCCTCGGCTTCGGCCGGCGCGGGCTGCTGGGGCCGTGGCTGGAGGAGACCTTCGGGATCACCCTGCCCTTCCACACGTCGGGCGCCGTCGTCGCGGCCACCTTCGTCGCCATGCCGTTCCTGGTCATCAGCCTGGAAGGCGCCCTCGGCGGGCTCAAGCAGAGCTACGAGGAGACCGCCGCCTCGCTCGGCGCCTCGCCGGTCCGGGTGTTCTTCACCGTGACCCTGCCCATGGTGGCCCCCGGCCTGATCGCCGGCGCGGCGCTCACCTGGGCCCGCGCCCTGGGCGAGTTCGGCGCGACCATCACCTTCGCCGGAAACCTGCCGGGCACCACGCAGACCCTGCCGCTCCAGGTGTACCTGCTGCTCCAGGACCAGCCCGAGGCCGCCACCTCCGTCTCGCTTCTGCTCCTGGCGATCGCCATGGCCGTACTGATCGCCCTGCGCGGCCGCTGGACGGGTGCCCCCGTCGTCCGCGGAGGCGCGGGAGCGCCCCCACTCATCGACGACACGCCCGCCCCTGCCACCGGACCGGGCACGGACACAGCCCCGGCCGCAGGCGCCGGCACCGCTGCACCCTCGTCCTCGCCCCCCGAAGCGGCTGCGCACGAGGCCGGTGGCCACTGGCCCCTGCACGCCACCGTCACCGGCTTCAACCGGCTCACGCTCCACGCCGAACCCGGCACCACCATCGCCGTCGTCGGCGAGAACGGCGCCGGCAAGACCACCCTGCTGCGCGCCCTGCTCGGCCTGACCCCGCGGGCCCACGCCGAGCTGCGGCTCGGCGACGCCGACGTCACCGCGCTGCCCCCGCACAAGCGGCAGGTGGCCTGGGTCCCGCAGGACGGCGCGCTGTTCCCGCACCTGAGCGCCCTGGCCAACACCGCGTACGGGCTGCGCGCCCGCCGGGTGCCGCGCGCCGAGGCCCGCCGCGAGGCGCAGGCCTGGCTTGACCGGCTCGGCGTCGGACACCTCGCCCAGCGCAGGCCCGGGCAGCTCTCCGGCGGCCAGGCCCAGCGTGTCGCCCTCGCCCGGGCGCTGGCCGCCCGCCCGCGGCTGCTTCTGCTGGACGAGCCGCTCGCCGCCCTCGACCAGACGACGCGGGCCCGCGTCCGGCACACCCTGCGCACGCACCTCGCCGGCTTCGGCGGGGTCTGCCTCATCGTCACCCACGATCCCGTCGAGGCGGTGTCGCTGGCCGACCGGGTCCTCGTACTGGCCGACGGCCGAGCGCTCCAGGACGCGCCGCCGTCCGAAGTGACCCGGCACCCGCGCTCCCCGTGGGTGGCCCGCATGCTGGGGCGCAACGCCTGGCCGGGCATCGCGTCGGCGGACGGACTCGCCCTGGCGGCGGGCGGCCGCCTGGTGGTCGCCGAGGCCCTGCCCGAGGGGGCGCAGGCGCTGGCGATCATCGCTCCCGAGGCGGTGTCGGTGCACCGGGACCGCCCGGGCGGCAGCCCCCGCAACGTCTGGCAGGGCACCGTACGGGAGATCACCGCGGTCGGCAGCCGGCTGCGCGTGCTGATCGCGTCGGCCGCCGCGCCCGACCTGGTCGCGGAGATCACCCCGGAGGCGGCGGCCGAGCTCGGCATCGTCGACGGCGCGGACGTGTGGACCAGCGTGAAGGCCACGGAGGTCACCTTGGTACGCCTCTAGGCCGCGCCGGACCGCCATCGCCGGAAGGAGCCGGACGCCGCAGCCGGCGCCCGTCCGGCGGCCCTGCCCTCAGCCGGCGTCCTCCGGCGCGGCCAGCACGAACTCGCACCACACGGACTTGCCGCCGCCGCGCGGCTCCACGCCCCACTCGTCCGCGAGCTGGTCCACCAGCATCAGCCCGCGCCCCGACACCGCCCAGTCCCCCGCCTCGCGCCGCCTCGGCAGGGCGCTGCTGGTGTCCTCGACCTCGATGCGGATCCGGCCCTGCGCCGTGAGCCGCATGCTGACGTTGCCGCCGCCGTCCGTGTGGACCAGGGCGTTGGTCATCAGCTCGTCCGCCGCCAGTTCGATCTCGTCCGCCCGGTCCCGCGCACCCCAGGCGGCCACCGCCGCCCGGATCAGGTGCCGGGCCAGTGCCGGGGCGTGCTGGTCCCCCGGTTCCAGCCGCTGGCGCATCGGGCCCCCGCCGCGCGCGCCGGGCGTACCGCGGCGGCGCAGGACGAGCAGGGCCATGTCGTCCCCGCCGCCCGAGTCACCGACCAGGTCGCACAGCACGTCGGCGAGCTCCTCCACGTCGACCGGACCGCTGTGGACCGCCGCCATGAGCTCCCGCATACCGGTGTCGTGGTCGGCGCCGGGGCGTTCGATCAGGCCGTCCGTGCACAGCACCAGGGCGTCCCCGGGGTGCAGTTCGAGGCTGGTGACGGGGTAGCCGGAGCCCGTTCCGGTCTGCTCGCCGCGCGGCAGCCCGAGGGGCAGGCCGCCGGCCACCTGGATCCGGTGGCAGCTGCCGTCGCCGCGGCGCACGACCGGGTCGAGATGGCCGGCGCGGACCATGCTCAGCATGCCGTTGCCGAGGTCCACCTCGGCGTAGGTGCACGTGGCGAACCGTTCCGTCTCCAGTTCGCGCAGGAAGACCGAGGCCCGCGCCATGGCCGTGCCGGGCGTGTGCCCCTCGACGATGTACGCCCGCATGACGATCCGCAGCTGCCCCATGACGGCCGCCGCGTCCGTGTCGTGCCCCTCGACGTCCCCGATCATCACTCCGACCCTGCCCTCGCCGAGCGGGATCACGTCGTACCAGTCGCCGCCGATGTCCCGGCCCATGCGCGCGGAGCGGTAGCGTACGGCGATCAGCGCGCCCGGCACCTCCGGGATCCGGCGG
Organism: Streptomyces sp. NPDC054849; assembly: GCF_053610945.1. Lineage (NCBI taxonomy): Bacteria > Bacillati > Actinomycetota > Actinomycetes > Kitasatosporales > Streptomycetaceae > Streptomyces > Streptomyces sp. NPDC054849. Next base: position 19,334 of record NZ_JBSGZI010000077.1, on the reverse strand, counting down.
GGCAGCATGGCACGCTGGAGCCCCTCGGCCAGGTCGTGCTCCTGCTCGTACAGAATGGCGCGCTGAAGGCTCTGCGCGACGCCGCTGCCCAGGGCCATCAGCAGGTTCCGCTCCTCGGCGGTGAAATCGCCGTCGCGCTTGTAGAGCAGCCCGAGCGCCCCGATGGGCCGTCCCTGGGCGATCAGCGGCAGGTAGACGCCACTGCGGACGGACAGCGGCTCGATGTACGGCCACAGCAGCGGGTAGCGGTGCTGGAACTCCTCCCGGGAGACGAGGAAGACCGGCCGCATGGTGCGCACGGCCTCGCTCATCGGGAACTGCGCATCGATCCGGGTGTACTCGATGTCGGGGACGTACGAGCCGAGCTGGCCCTCCGCGACCAGGTGGATGCGGCCGCCGTCGACGATGCCCAGCATCACGCTGACCGCGCCCAGGTGCCCGAGGGCCTGTGGGTCCTTGAGGATGTCGGTCACGTCGTTGACGGTGCGGGAGTGGGCGAGGATGGCGGTGGTCCGCTCGACGACGCCGGTCATCCGGCGCCGCCCCTCGGCCTGCTCCCCGGCGGCGCCCGGCTCGCCGGGGTCGTGGGCGGCGTCGCGCAGGATCCCGATGACGCGGTACGGGCGGCCGTCACGGTTGCGCAGGATGCTCCCCTGGATGTGGGTCCAGGCCGGCGAGCCGTCCCTGCGCCGGGTACGGACGTATGCCCCGTAGTGGCTGCGGCCGTCCTTGATCGCCTGCCCGACCCGGGCGTCGAGCCGGGCCTCCTCACCGGGCGCGAGGCGCAGCCGGAGCCCGTCGGGGGTCCCGTCGAACTCGTCCGGACGCAGGTCGAGGACCTCGAGGGCCGTGGGATCCAGGTGCATCCGCCGACGGTCGAGGTCCCAGTCGAATGTGCCCATGCGGTTGAGCGCAAGGCTCGTATCCGGCCGCGCGGGCCAGTCGACCTCGGGGTTGTCTGCCCTACGGGCCATGCAGCCAGGGTCTCACTCTCCCCCGCCGGTGTCCCTGCGGGGCACCGGCGGGGGCCACAGGGACACCGGCGGCGGCCCGGTGTGACGCGAGACCCGAATGGTGGCTAGTCCGTGTCCCGCGTACTCGCGTCGTGGACCAGCAGGGCGATCTGGACGCGGTTGTTGAGGTCGAGGCGGGTCAGGATCCGCGACACGTGGGTCTTCACCGTGGGCAGCGCCAGGTGGAGTTCCCGGGCGATCTCCGCGTTGGACAGGCCGCGGCCGACCGCCAGGGCCACCTCGCGTTCGCGCTCGCCCAGCAGGGCCAGCCGGGTGCGGGCCGCGGCCGCTCGGGTGTCCTGACCGGAACCGCCCGCCACGTGGTCGATGAGGCGGCGGGTGACGGCCGGGGAGAGCGCCGGATCCCCGGCGGCCACGGTCCGGATGGCCGTTACGATCTCCTGCGGCGGGGTGTCCTTGAGGAGGAATCCGGCCGCTCCGGCGCGCAGGGCCCGCAGGACGTGCGCGTCGGTGTGGAAGGTGGTCAGGACGAGGACCTCCGGAGCTCCTGGCCGTGCCCGGAGCGCCTCGGTGGCGGCCAGTCCGTCGACGCCCGGCATCCGGATGTCCACCAGGACCAGGTCGGGCCCGTGCGCGGCGACCAGGCCGGGCACCTGCGCCCCGTCCGCGGCCTCGGCGACCAGCTCGATGTCCGGAGCGCCGCCCAGCATCAGACGCAGCCCCGCCCGGACGATCGCGTCGTCGTCGACCAGCAGTACCCGGATCACCTGCGCCTCCCCCCTCGTCCCTTGATCAGCTCTGCCAGGGTAGCCAGGCGTGTACGCGGAATCCGCCGTCGGCGGGGACGGCCGTCAGCTCGCCGCCCGCCAGCCTGGCGCGTTCCGCCAGCCCGATCAGCCCCTGCCCGCCGCCCGCACTGCTGCCCGGCCCCGCGAGCGCAACCGGACCCTCGACCGGATCCGCGCCCGGACCCCTGTTCCGCTGCGTGTCCCGGTCCGCCGCCGGTCCGGGTGGCAGGGCGTTGCGGACCTCGACCGTCAGCCCGTCCCCCGGGCCGCCGGCCACCCTTACGCCGACGGCCGCACCCGGCGCGTGCTTGCGGACGTTGGTGAGCGCCTCCTGCACGATCCGGTACGCCGTACGCCCGACCAGGGGCGGCGGCGCGGCCCCCTCCGGCGGGCCCGCCAGCTCGATCCGTCCGCCCGCGGCCCGCGCCTCGGCCACCAGCCGGGCCAGGTCGGCGAGTTCGGGCTGCGGCCGCTCGCCCTCCACCGGCCCCGTCCCGGAACCGGACCGCAGTACGCCGATCACCTCGCGCAGGTCGTGCAAGGCCAGGTGGGCGCTCTCCCGCATCACGCCGGCGGCCCGCTCGATCTCCTCCCGCGGGGCACCCGGGTTGAACTCCAGGGCGCCCGCGTGCACGCTCAGCAGGGACAGCCGGTGCCCGAGCACGTCGTGCATCTCGCGGGCGATCTCCTCCCGGGCCTCCCTCCGGGCTCGCTCGGCCCGGGACTCCGCGTCCGCCTCGGCCAGTTCGGCGCGCTCCCGCAGTGAGGCGATCAACTGCTGCCGGGAGCGACGGAACAGCCCCCAGCCGATGGACCCGGCGATCAGCGCGAAGTACGTCACCGCCGAACCCGCCCGGTCCTCCGGCAGGTCGGGCAGCCGCCACAGGAAGAAGGGCAGGGGGCCGAAGGCCAGCGCCGCCACCCATGCCGTGACGCGCCACGGCCGGGTCGCGGCCACGGTGAACACCGCGACCATGGCCGGGCCGGTCATGTAGTGCGCCACGCCGCCGGCTAACAGCAGCACCACGGCCAGTGGAACCGGCCGGCGCCGTCGCAGCAGAACCGCCGCGCACGCCAGCCCGCCTGCCGCCTGGTCGGCGGCCCGCCACCCCGGGCCGATGTTCTCCGCCACCGGGATCGACTGCGAACTGACGGCGGCGAAGCAGGCGGCGAAGAGGAAGAGCCCCAGGTCGGCGGCCCAGTCCCGGCGGGTGCGGTGGATTCGGCGCATGTCGCGGAAATCTACGCCGACCCACCCGGGACCGGGCATCCGCGCCCCGCATCGCATACTTAAGTACGACCCCGCGCAGCCGTAAGGCCGATTCCCGGCCCGCAGCGTCCGCCTAACGTCGGAGCATGACCTCCCACACCCCGAAGTCCCCGCTGACCGCCGTCACGGGCCTGCTCAGCTTCGTCCTCGTCGTCGGCGGTGCGAGCGGCCTCCTGCACGAGTGGCTCGACTGGATCCACTTCATGGGCTTCGTCCGCTTCCTCGCCCCCGACGGCTACGAGATCTACAGCTACCTCGTCATGGTCGTCCTCGGCCTTGCGGTGGGTGCTGCCGGTGACACGCTCACCCGCCGCGGCCGCGCCTGACCGGGCCGACGGCCGGAACGGCGTACCTCCTCCTCCCGCACGAAGGGAGGAGGAGGTACGCCGTTCCGGTGCTACTGGTCGTCGCCGGGGGGCTCGACCGCCGAGGGCGGCGGAGGCTCAGGCGGCTCGGCCGTCAAGGGCGGCTCGGGCTCCTGTTGCCGTTCGGTCTCCGGCTGCTGTTCGGTCTCCGGCTGGGCCGTGGTCGGCGGAGCCGGAGACGGTGGTTCCGCCGAGGTCCGCGGGGCCGTCGGCGAAAGCGACGGTGGCGGGGACACCGAGGCCGTGGAAGGCGACGGCGACGGCGCGGACGGTGAAGGTGACGCGGACGGCGACGGGGACGGCGAAGGCGACGGGGACGGCGACTTCGACGGTGACTCCGACGGCGACGGCGTAGGCGACTCCGATGGCGACGGGGACGGCGACTTGGAAGGCGACTCCGACGGCGAGGGGGACGGCGACTTCGACGGCGACGGCGACTTCGAGGGCGACGGCGTCCCGGACGGACTCGGCGTCACCGACGGGGTCGGCTTCGTCGGCGTCCCCGACGGTGTCGGCGTGACGGACGAGGTCGGCTTCGTCGGGGTCACGGTCGGGGTCGGCCTCGTCGGCGTCTGCGACGGGGTCTGCGTGGTCGGCGGTGTCGGAACCACCGGCGGCGGTATCGGCCTGTCGGGCTTGCCGTGGTGGTTGCCGCGGTTGCGCTCGTACCAGCGGTGGTCACGGTTGTCGTAGATCACGATCTTGTTCACGATGGTCACCGCCGGGGCGATGGCCACCACCTTGGACGGCTGGTACGAGGGCCACTCCTGCCCGACCCTCTTCGGGGCGGCCTTGAGCGGCACCGGCGGACCGATCGGGTTCCCGCACGCACAGCGCACCCGCGGGACCCCTCGGTCGTCCACCAGCACGGCCGTCCCGGCCTGGAGCACGGCCTGGTAGTCGTAGGCCTTGCCGTCCCGGTAGCCGTGGTTCGTGACCCGCGTGTCCATCCGCAGCTGCACCGGGGTGAGCGAGCGCAGGTATCCGGGAACGGCGGCCGGCTGGATTCCGAGGGTCGAGGCGAAGGCGGCGTTCCTGGCGGGCTGCACGGACAGCTCCTGGATCAGCTTCTCCACGTCACAGCTGGGGACGTTCCTGGTGCCGGCGTACACGCCCGGTGCCGAGCCGCTGACGCTTCGGGTGGCCGTCTGGGTGCCCGGGGTGGCGGTGGCGCTCGGGGTGGGGAGGGCGGTGCCCCTGGGGGGTGCGGTCGCGCTCGGCGGCGCCGGGCTCTCCGGCTGGGGCGCGGCCTCCTTCACCGCGGTGGACTCGGTGAAGGGGTCGGGGCCGCTGGAGGCGACCGGCTGGAGGAACACCTCGCCGCCGGCGCTGGTGGACGTACCGCTGGGCCGGGTCAGGACCACGACCATGGCGGCGACGGCCGCCACAGCGACGAGCGCGGTGGCGAGCCGCGGTACGGATCGCCACCAGGGGCCTTTCGCCGGGCCCGGTCCTTCGGGCCCGTCAGAACCGCCGGGCCCACCGGACCCGCCGGGCGGCGCCGGCGGTGGTGGGGGCGGCGGCGGCCCCTGCTGCCCGCCCGAGAGCGGACCGGACGGCGGCCCGGTGGGGCGTTCCGACGACGGCGGTCGCCCGGATGGTTGCGTGGTCACGGGCTCTCCTTCCAAGGAGGAGTGCGTTCCCTGCCGACCATTGTGTGCGCCGTCCGGGTGGTGCCCGCAAGCTGGGAGTGCCACGGTTGCAGGATGAACCGGACAGCGGGATCACCATCGTCCGGGCGGTCCACCGGAGCTTGGCGCGGCGCGCTCGTCGCCGTCGTCGCGGCCTTCGCGGTGATGACCGCCGTCGCCGCCGCGGGTCTCGCGTGCGCGGGCGCGGGCGATCTGCCGGGCGGCGCGTTCCCCCGTGTGGTCGCCGCGGTCGTCGTGATGGCGGCCGGGGGCTCGGTCGAGGTGTCGGGCGACGCCGGTTCCCTGGCGGGGGCGGACGCGAACCTGTCGGTGATGCCGCTGTCGGTGAGCCTGGCGGGCGCCCTCACGGCCGGCTGCTGCTTCCTGCGCCCCCTGCACAACCGGGCGGTGGCCCGGCCCCGTGAACTCATCGGCCGGGCCGTCCCGTTGATCGCATTGTGGCTCCTCGCACTCACCGGCGCGGCACTCCTGGCCCGGCACACCTTCAGCATCTCCACCGGCGACTCTCCCACGGCGGTGATCACCGAACTCCTCGACGCCGCCCCCACCGTGGGCTTCCGTGCCGACCTGACCGCCACGCTCCTCTTCGGACTCCTGTGGATCCTGGGCCTGTTGCTGATCGCCCTGATGGTCTCGCGTCGCGCGCCGCTCCCGGCCGGACTGGTCCGCTTCCACTCCGCGCTGCGCCCGGCCGCCTTCGCCACGACCCTGCTGCTCCTCGCCTACGTCGTCCTCGGCATCGCCGTCGGCCTCGTGGTGGCCGCCACCCAGGGTCATGCCGCGCGGACGTTCGCCGTGATCCTGCTCGGTCTGCCGAACCTCGCATGGTTCGCGCTCACCCTGGGCTTCGGCGGCGCCTGGGAGGGCAGGGTCGACGGCCCGTTCGGGCTGCCGATGCCGCAGTTGCTGGACGAGGTCCTGCGCGGCTCCGACCTGTCCACGGTCGACGTGGCCTCGCTCGCGGAGCGCGACTCCCGGGCCTGGTGGCTGGTGGCGGTGGCAGCCGTCCTGCTGCTCGGTACGGGTGTACTGGCGGCCGTACGGTCCCCCGCGCACGTCCGGGCCTGGCAGCACGCGCTCCATCTGGGGGTGGCCCTGGCCCTGGCGACCCTGACCGTGTGCCTGCTCGCGCGGGTCCAGGCCCAGTTCGGACTCTCCCTCCTTGGCATCGGGGAGGTGGACGGCCTCAGCGGCCAGGTGGAGCTGAATCCCGTCCTGTGGCGCACGGTCGGCCTCGGGCTCCTGTGGGGTGCGGTGGCGGGCTTCCTGGGCGCCCTCGTGGCCCGTCCTGTGCACCGCCGCGGCCGGATAGGCGAAACCGCCGCGACCCCGAAATGACGACGGACTCTCCAGGGACTCTCCAAGCTTCCTCACCGGGCTTCGGGATCGCGCCTCTCACTGGGCTTCGGGATCGCGCGTCTCCACGATCCGCGTGGGGTCGTGCCCCACCTCCTGACGAGGCCGGCCTCCTACCGTTCCGGGCGGCGGCGGCGGGGGTGTGACGGGGCCCCCCCGCCGCTAGGTGGGGTGGCGAGGCGGGGACGGCCCGGGCGGGTACCCCCGTGCCCGGTCGTCCGGCCAGGTCGAGAGGCCGGGGGCGGGGGGGGGGAGGCA
>NZ_JBSGZI010000077.1:0-12661 GCF_053610945.1 Streptomyces sp. NPDC054849 | reverse complement strand
GGCGTCGGTGTCACGTCGCCGCCGCCCGGATCCGTCGGTGCCGACGGCGGCTTCGGCCCGGGCGAGACCCCCGGTGCCGCGACGACCGCATAGGTCGTCAGGCCGGTCTCGTCGCCGTACAGCCAGCTTCCCGCCGACGCGTCGTAGAGCCACACCGACTCCCCGTCCAGGACCACCCCGGCCCGCAGCCCCCGTACGGCCCGCCGGAAGGCCTCGGCGTCCGACCTGCCCGAGGCGAGCTCGTCCGCGGCATGCCGGTAGCGCTCCAGGGTCTCGGCGGTGCGCTTGAACAGCGGGCGCGGGTCCTCCGTACGGGCGAGAGGCCGTCCGCCCGTCGGCGGGGGCTGCGGCACCGACACCAGGAGCCGGCCGTCCACCCAGGCGGACCAGCCGTTGGCGCAGAGGACCTCCCCCCAGTCGCCGCGCCGGGACAGCAGCTGTACGGGCAGGAAGGCGTCGAGCGGCACGGTGGGGTGGGACACGTCCGCGCTCTCCCACGCCGGCAGACCCTCCGCCGGGACGATATGGGTGGGCTGGAAGTCCTCGACCTGTCCGGGGCTTGTCATCGGCGGCTACTTCCGCATGATCGCGGGCTCGTTCCGGCGAAGTACCCGGAGCACCAGCAGGCCGAACAGCACGGACAGGGCGACCAGCATGCCCGCTTCGAGGAGCCACACCCCGGCGTCGTGATCGAACATCGGATCCTGGGTGATCGTGCTGGGCACGAGGGCGCCGAGGTCGATCGTGCCCGCCATCGCGCCCATGGCCCACCGGGCCGGCACGAACCAGGCCAGCTGTTCGATGACGGGGACCCCGGTGAGCTTCAGCAGGGCGCCGCAGAAGACGACCTGGACGATGGTGAGCAGGACCAGCAGCGGCATGGTGACCTCCTCCTTGGTCACCAGGGCGGAGATCAGCAGGCCGAGCAGCATGGAGGTGACGGACAGCAGGGCGACGACGAGGGTGATCTCGATCAGCGGCGGCATGAACACACCGGTGCCGCCGGGCGCCTTGGTGTCGACTCCGGCGAGACCGACCACGGTGAGCACCACGGCCTGACCGACGGTGACCGTGCCGAGGACCACCACCTTGGACATCAGGTAGGCCGACCGGGACAGGCCGACAGCGCGCTCGCGCTGGTAGATGACGCGTTCCTTGACGAGTTCGCGCACCGCGTTGGCGGCTCCGGTCAGGACTCCGCCCACGCACAGGATGAAGAGCGCGTTCAGCGCCGTCTCGATGGTGAGGGCGCTGCCGGCCAGTGCACGGGCCATGGCCCCGAGGGCGAACGGCAGCCCCACCATGATGATCAGGAAGGTACGGTCGGCGCTGAGCACGGCGGCGTACCGGCGGACCAGGGTGAAGAGCTGGGAGCCCCAGCTCTGTGCCTTGGGCGGTGGCGGTGGCGGCGGCTGATGGGGCGCAGGCGGCGGTGGGGGGACCTCTGAGCCCGGCTCGGCCGTCCCCGCGGGCGTGGGCCGGCCAGCGGAGACGTCGACGTAGAGGCGGTGCATCGGTGAGGCCCGGTGCTCCGCGGCCCAGTCGCGGTCGCGCTCGTTCTCGAAGGCTTCGAAGGCCTCGGGCCACTGCTCGTAGCCGAAGAATCCCAGCGCCTCGTCGGGCGGCCCGTAGTACGCGATGCGCCCCCCGGGCGCGAGGACCAGGAGGCGGTCGCAGACGCTCAGGTTGAGCACGCTGTGGGTGACGACGATGACGGTGCGCCCGTCGTCCGCGAGGCCGCGCAGCATGTGCATCACCGAGCGGTCCATTCCGGGGTCGAGACCGGAGGTGGGCTCGTCCAGGAAGAGCAGGGAGGGCTTGGTGAGCAGCTCCAGGGCGACGGAGACGCGTTTGCGCTGGCCGCCGGAGAGGCTGTGGATGGGCTGGTCGGCACGCTGCTGGAGGCCGAGTTCACCGATCACCTCGTCCACCCGCGCCTCGCGTTCGGCCTTGGCGGTGTCCTGGGGGAAGCGCAGTTCGGCGGCGTACCGCAGGGCGCGCCGGACGGTGAGCTGGAGGTGCAGGATGTCGTCCTGGGGGACGAGCCCGATGCGGCGGCGCAGCTCGGCGTAGTCGCGGTAGAGGTCGCGTCCGTCGTAGAGGACGGCGCCCTGGTCTGCGGGGCGCAGTCCGGTGAGCGCGCCGAGCAGGGTGGATTTGCCGGCTCCGCTGGGACCGACGACGGCGAGCAGGCTCTTGGCCCCGACCGGGAAGGAGACGTCGTCGAGGAGGGTCTTGCGGCCGTGGTCGACGGCGACGGTGAGGCCCTGGACGTCGAGCGAGACCTCGCCGGTGTCCACGTACTCCTGGAGCTGGTCGCCGACGAGGCAGAAGGCTGAGTGGCCGATGCCGACGATGTCGCCCTCGGCGAGGGCGGCGGCCCGGCGGTCCAGGCGGACGCCGTTGAGGTAGGTGCCGTTGTGGCTGCCGAGGTCGATGATCTCGTAGCCGCCGTCGGCGAGGGCGCGCAGCTCGGCATGCTTGCGGGAGACGATGAGGTCGTCGATGACGAGGTCGTTGTCGGTGGCCCGGCCGATGCGTACGACGGTACGCGCGGGCAGCGGCCGGACGGTCGTCGGCTGCCGGAAGGTTCGGGACAGCGACGGGTTCGAGACCCGCGACGGCCGGACGGCGCCCGGCGCGGGGGGAGCCGGGGGCGAGGGGGACGAGGGCGGCGGATCGACGAGGACGGCGCGTGGGCCGTCCTCGGCGCTGCCGAAGCGCAGCTGGCTGCCGACGCCGACGCTCCACTCGTGCACGCGCTGTCCGTCGGCCCAGGTGCCGTTGGTGCTGTATTCGTCCTCCACCGTCCAGTGGTCGCCCTCGGGGCGCAGGATCGCATGGTGCCAGGAGACGCGGGCGTCTTCGAGACAGATCTCGCAGAGCGGGTCCCGGCCGACGTGGTACGTCCGGCCCGGGCTCATCGGAACGGAGCCCGTGTCGGTCACCAGGACGAGCTCGGGCGCGGTCGGCACACCGGGACGCTGGACCATGAGCAGATCTTCCCATGAACCCGCCGTCCTGGCAGCGGCCTGGCATCGCCGCAGGTCAGAGGCCTCTTATAGGTAATGACAACGGTCCCCGTTGCAGCCTTTGCCCATCTCGCCGGGGTGCGCTTCACTTCACGCGACGGAACCGAACACACGGTGCCGCGACGAGACGGGGGACGCCATGAGTGGGCCTGACCACGCGCACGACGACCACGCCCACGACCACGCCCACGGGCCCGGCCACGCGGGCCACAGCCACGGTGTGGCCGCCGACGCCGACCGGCGCTGGCTGGCGATCGCGCTCGGTCTGATCGGCGGGTTCATGGCCATCGAGGTGGTCATCGGTTTCATCGCGCACTCGCTGGCCCTGATCTCCGACGCGGCGCACATGCTGACCGACGCCGTCTCGATCGTCCTCGCGCTGATCGCCATGCGGCTGGCGGCGCGTCCGGCCCGGGGCGGTTTCACGTACGGCCTCAAGCGGGCGGAGATACTCTCCGCCCAGGCCAACGGCCTGACGCTGCTTCTGCTGGCGGTCTGGCTGGCATACGAGGCGGTGCGCCGGCTGATCGACCCGCCGCCGGTGGAGGGCGGGCTGGTCCTGGTGACGGCGCTCGCGGGCATCGTCGTCAATGTGGCCGCCGCCTGGTGCATCTCCCGGGCGAACCGTTCCTCGCTGGCCGTCGAGGGCGCCTACCAGCACGTCCTGAACGACCTCTTCGCCTTCATCGGGACGGCCGCCGCCGGTCTGATCGTGCTGACCACCGGATTCCGGCAGGCCGACGCGATCGCCACGCTCGTGGTGGTGGTGCTGATGGTCAAGGCGGGCTACGGGCTGGTCCGCGAGTCGGGCCGGATCTTCCTGGAGGCCGCCCCGGCCCACGTGGACCCGGACGCGGTCGGCGACCGGCTCGTCGGACACCCGCCCGTCACCGAGGTGCACGACCTGCACATCTGGACCATCACCTCGGGGCAGGCCGCGCTCTCCGCGCACGTGCTCGTGGAGCCCGCCGGTGACTGCCACGCCGTACGCCGGGACCTGGAACGGCTGCTCGACAAGGAGTACGGGATCACGCACACCACCCTGCAGGTGGACCACGCGCAGGAATCCCTCCTCACGGTCGGCCGCGCGGGCGAGGGGCCGTCCGGCGCCCACTGCGCGGACGCCCACGGGCCGGTCCACCGGCAGGGGCCGCACGACCACTGACCGTCGGCTGCCCCAGGGCCGCGGGCAGGGCGGCTGACGGCCGCCGACTGGCGACCTGGCGACCTGGCGACCTGGCGACCTGGCGACCTGGCGACAGCCGATTTGCCGGCCCCCGACCGGAAACCCCGGCCGGGGATCACTGGCACCGGCCGGTACGGGGCATGGATGGACCCATGACGGACAAGCGAAGCGCCGGACTGCTGCTGTTCCGACGGACCGGTCCCGAGCCGGAATCCGGTGTCGAGGTGCTGCTCGGGCACATGGGCGGCCCGCTCTGGGCCGGGCGGGAGGCCGGGGGCTGGGCCATCCCCAAGGGCGAGTACGGGCCGGAGGAGACACCGCGGAACGCGGCACGCCGGGAGTTCACCGAGGAGATCGGGCTGCCCCCGCCGGAGGGCGAGTACGTGCCGCTGGGCGACGTACGGCTGAGCAGCGGGAAACTCGTGACGATCTGGGCGGTGGAGGCGGACCTCGACCCCGCGCTGATGGTGCCCGGGACCTTCACCCTGGAGTGGCCGCCGCACTCGGGAAACGTACAGGAGTTCCCGGAGCTGGACCGAGTGGCCTGGTTTGCTCCCCAGGTGGCGCAAAACCTGCTGATTCCCTCTCAAGTCCCTTTTCTGGAGCGGCTGTTGGTGCTGTTGCAGGCTTGACCTGAGCTTGCACTTGCCAACGTCGTCACCTGCATGGACATTGCACATATGACGAACGTCGTGCTGGTGGGAACCCTGGACACCAAGGGTGTGGAGTACGGCTGGCTGCGCGAGAGGCTGTTGCGCGCCGGCGTCGAGGTGGTACTGGTCGACACAGGAATCATGGGCGAACCCCGGGTGCCCGCCGATGTGCCGCGTGACGCGGTGGCCCGGGCGGCGGGAACGGAACTCTCGGAACTGCGCGCGGCCGCCGACCGGGGCGCGGCCGTCACCACGATGGCCCGGGGCGCGGAGGCGACCTTGTTACGCCTGCACGCCGAAGGCCGGCTGCACGGAGTGCTCGCGATCGGCGGCAGCGGCGGCACCTCCATCGCCACCCGGGCGATGCGCTCCCTGCCTCTGGGCGTACCGAAACTGATGGTCTCGTCGATGGCGTCCGGTGACGTCACCCCGTACGTGGGATCCTCGGACATCACGATGATGTACAGCGTCGTGGACATCGCGGGGATCAACAGCGTCTCCGGACCCGTCCTGGTGAACGCCGTGGAGGCCATCGCCGGGATGGCACGGGGCTACGCCCGCGCCTCGTCGGAGCGCCGCCCGCCCCCGCTGGGAGCGGGCGCGCGCCCGCTGGTCGCGGCGAGCATGGCGGGCGTGACCACGACCGGGGTGGACGCGGCGCGCGAGCGGCTGACGGAACTCGGCTACGAGGTGCTGGTCTTCCACGTCAGCGGCACCGGTGGCCGCACCCTGGAGACCCTGGCCGGCCAGGGGGTCTTCGCGGGCGTCCTCGACCTCACCCTCAGCGAGATCGCCGACGACCTGTGCGGGGGCATCCTGACGGCGGGTCCCGACCGGCTCAGCGCAGCCGGGCGGGCCGGGATCCCGCAGGTGGTGAGCCTGGGGGCGCTGGACATGGTGAAGTTCGGCCCGCTGGAGACCGTGCCTCAACGCGTCCGCGACCGGGGCGTCCACGTCCACAACCCGTCCATCACGGTGATCCGTACGACCGAGTCCGAGTGCGCGGAGCTCGGCCGCCGGGTCGCCGCCAAACTCCGCGCGGCGACCGGGCCCACGGCTGTCTGCGTCCCGCTCCGTGGACTGTCCACGCTCGGCGCGCCGGGCGGCCCCTACCATGACCCCCGCGCGGACCGGGCCCTGTTCTCGGCGCTGCGCGACGGACTGCGCGGCAGCGCCGCCCGGCTCCACGACTACGACACGCACATCAACGACCCGGCCTTCGGACGCGCGGCCGCCGACCGGCTGCACGCCATGATCGGGGCGATGCCGGCCGCAGCCTGAGACGCCCTGCGGGGTTGGGAACCGGCCGTGGCGGAAACCACGTCCCAGGGGGAGTCCGGTCCAGGGAACGGCCCGGTCGGCGGCCGGCCCCGGACCGGTCGTCCAGGGGACACGGCAGCGCCATGCGGCAGGCAGGGGGGCGGGAACGATGAACGACACGCGGGCGGCATGGTCGGTCCCCGGTTACACGGAGGTCCGGGAACTCGGCGCGGGCGGCAGCGGCCGCGTCGTGCTCGCCGTCCACGACGGCACGGGCACGGCGGTCGCGGTGAAGTACCTCAGCGACCGGCTGCGCCAGGATCCCGCGTTCGTAGGGGAGTTCCGGGCCGAGGCCCGCCTGCTGGGCGGGCTGGAGTCGCCGTACGTGGTGAGGCTGTACGAGTACGTGGAATCGCCCGGCGGCGCCGCCATCGTGATGGAGCTGGTCGACGGCGTATCCCTGCGCGCGCTGCTGAAGCAGTCCGGCCGGGCCGACGCCGAGGCCGCGCTGGTGGTCCTCAAGGGATCCCTGCTCGGGCTGGCGGCGGCGCACCGGGCGGGCGTCGTCCACCGGGACTACAAGCCGGAGAACGTACTGGTCGCGCCTGACGGCTCGTCGAAGCTGGTGGACTTCGGGATCGCGGCGGGCCGCGGCACGACGCCCGGCGTGGCCGGCACCCCCGCCTACATGGCGCCCGAGCAGTGGCAGGGCCGGCCGGCCTCGCCCGCGGCCGACGTGTACGCGGCGACCGCGACCTTCTTCGAATGCCTCACCGGGCGCAAGCCGTACGACGGGGAGAACTTCGCGGAGCTCGCCGTCCAGCACATAGAGGCGCCGGTGCCGGAGACCGAGGCCCCGGAGCCCGTGCGTCCGCTCATCCGGCGCGGCCTCGCCAAGCAGCCCGAACAACGGCCGGAGAACGCCGAGGCGTTCGTGGCCGAGCTGGAGGGCGTGGCCCTGGCCGCGTACGGGCCCGAGTGGGAGGAGCGAGGACAGCGCAAGCTGGCGGCGCTGGCCGCACTGCTGCCGCTGCTGTTCCCCTCGGCGGGCTCGGCAGCCGGTACCACGGCGACGGCCAAGACCACGCTGAGCAGCGGCTCGGGCTGGGCGCCCGGCCGCAGCGGCTGGCTGGCGGCGGGCGTGGCGCTGGTCCTGGGGACGGTGCTGGTGCTCACGACGGACGCGGTCGGCGCGGCGCCGGGCGGGGCTTCGGCGCTGAGCGCCTTCGCCACGACGAGCGCGGCCCCTCCCGCCTCGGCCTCCCCGGCCCCGAGCCCGACGGCTTCCGCTTCGGCGTCGCCGAGCCCGAGCCCCTCGGCGTCCCCGAGCACTTCACCCTCGGCCTCGCCCTCGCCGAGCCCCACACCCACCCACACCCCGAAGCCGACGGTGAGCTGGACGCCCACGCCGACTCCGACACCGACCCCGACTCCGACGCCGACCCCGACGCCCACACCGACCGTGAAAGTCACGAACGTCGACGTCTCGCTCAAGACCGGGGTCTACCGGGGCGACGCGACCATCACGGTCGCCACCCAGGGCTCGGGCCCGGTCACCGTCGTGGTGGAGTGGTTCCTGGGCAGTCGGCGGGGCAGCTACGCCGTCGCCGACGGCACCGAGTCGTTCACCGTCAAGGCCGGCTCGACGGTCAGTGTGGTCAGGTCCCACACGTTCACCCGCGACCGCGGCTGTTACGGCGGCGTCCGGGTCACCACCAAGCCCGCCGCCGGGAACACCTCCGCGTCCGGCTCGGAGTACCTGCTGCGGTGTCAGGACGTGCCCCGATGAGCGACCCTCGCGCCGCGCAGGGCGATGACGAGTACAGCGCCACCGTCCTCGGCAGTCACTGGTTCTCCGGCCCCCCGGCCCCCGCGGAGCCGGTGGCGCCGGTGGCGCCCGACCGGATCGAGGGATCCGTGCTCCGCTTCGGGCCCGGGGTGACGGCGGCCATGCCCGCTCCGTTCCCCGTGTCCACCGCCGTCGTCGCCCCGCCCCGGCGACGCCGCGGCGCCGGTCTGCGGCGGTACGCCCTCGCCGCGGTCGTGCTGGCCGCGGTGTTCGCGTACCTCGGCTGGCAGCGGTTCGGGCCCGCGATCGAGGTCCGGAGCGTGGCGGTGACCACCGATCCGCAGGGGCCGTCGTGTGACACGACGGCCGACGTGGTGGCGGTCGTGGGGACCAACGGGCGTCCGGGAACCCTCACCTACCGGTGGATCCGCAGCGACGGCACACAGTCCGAGGAACTGACCGAGCGGGTGCCGCGTGGGCAGCGGGAGGCCCGGCTGCACCTGCTGTGGACCTTCCAGGGCCCGGGGAACTACCCCGCCCGGGCCGAGCTCCGGCTGCTGTCGCCCGCGCCGCGCACGGCCGCGGTGGACTTCACGTACCGCTGCTCCCCGTAGCGGGGCAGCCGGTCCGGCGCAGCCGCAGGGTCCCGACGGTTTCCCTACGGCTCCGGACCGAGGTCAGAACCGGGCGTGCGCGGTGATGTCCGCCTCGAACTCGCCCGTCATCGCCGGGGTCACCGTCGGCCGGCACTGCCGGACCGCCGCCAGGTAGTCCTCGGTGCTCGCGCCGAGCTGCGCGGCTGCCGTGCCCCGCGCGCCCACCGCCTCCAGGTCTCGTTCGAAGGACACCTGCGCCGCGATCCGCGCCGCGTGCTCGATGTCGGCCGGCGTGAACAGCTCGGTCACCGCCACCAGGGCGTTCACGTCGACGTCCGCGCGCCCCGCCGTGTAACGGGACCAGATCGCGGCGCGCGCCCCTGCGTCCGGGGTGCCGATCGGGATCAGGTAGTCGAAGCGCCCGGGCCGCAGGAAGGCGGGGTCGAGGGAGCGGATGGAGTTCGTGGCGCACACCAACAGCCGTTCGCCGCCCTCCCGGAAGCCCGGTATCAGCTTCAGCAGCTCGTTCGTCACGCCGTGGATCCCGCCGGGCTGCGCGGGCTCGGTTCGTACGGGGGCGATCTCCTCCACCTCGTCGATGAAGACGAGGACGCGCTCCAGCTCGGCGATCCGGGCGAAGGCGTCGCGCAGTGCGGCCGCCAGGTTCCCCTCGTCGGCCAGACGGGAGGGGAACAGTTCCACGAAGGGCCAGCCGAGCCGGGAGGCGATGGCCCGGGCGAAGGTGGTCTTGCCGGTGCCGGGCGGGCCGAAGAGGGTGATGGCGCGCGGCGGCCGCACCCCGTGCGAGGCGGCCCGCTCGGGCTCGGCGAGCGGCAGTACCACCCGCCGCTCGATGAGGTCCTTCTCCTTCTCCATGCCGGCGACCTTGGTCCACAGGTCGTTCGGCAGGAAGCGGCCGCCGAGGTCGTCGAGGAGGCCGGCGGCCGGTCCGTGCAGCGGCTCGGTCTTCTCGAAGTAGGCGACGGCCGGCTGCCGGGTGTATCCGGCGTTGAGGAGGCCCTCGCCGAGCAGGTCCTCCTCGGGCAGGACGTAGGCGATGCGGCCGACACGCGCGGCGATGAGCCGCCGCTCCAGCTCGACGAGCAGGGCGCTGGCCAGGCCGCGGCCGCGCCAGCCGGCGGCGATCGCGATGCGCATGACCCAGGCCCGCTCCCCGGTGACGCAGGCGAGTGCCGCGCCGATGGGGACGCCCTGGTGGACGGCGACCACGCAGGGCTGACGGTCGGTCAGCGCGCTGATGCACTCGGCGAGCGAGAAGACGGACTCCTGGCCGAGTTCGGCCGTGGTGTCGATCAGATGCACCACCGCGGCGAGATCACTCTCGCGGTAGTCGTGGATGAGCCAGTTCACCGGGTACCGCCCCTCGTTCGTGCTCCTGCGGCGAGGCTAGGCGCGGTGGGGCCGGACGATCACGCTCCGTCGTGCACAACAGGCGGTCCGGAAACCCTCCGTGTCGTCCATAGACTGGTGCCTTCCGCCCGAACGCCAGACCGAGGATCCCCGTACCTTCATGCTTTGCCACATATCCGCGGCCCGACGCGGGCATCTCATATGGTTCGTCCCCGTCCTGTGGACCCTGGCGTTCGGTCTGTGGGGGCTCTCCCGGGACGACAGCGTGTGGCGGGACGAGGCGGCGACCTGGCAGGTGGCCGGACGGTCGGCGGGCGACATCTGGAACATGCTCGAGAACGTCGACGCCGTGCACGGGCTCTACTACCTCCTGATGCACGGCCTCTTCGAGGCCTTCGGAGCGAGCACCACCACCTTGCGCCTGCCGTCGGTACTGGCGGTCGCCGCCGCCGCGGCGTGCGTGGCGCTGATCGGGCGGCGCCTGGGCGGATTCTGGGCGGGGCTCGGCGGCGGGCTGACCCTCGGGCTGCTGCCGGCCGTCCAGTTCTACCTCCAGGAGGGCCGTCCGTACGCGCTGGTCGCGGCGGGGGCCGGGCTGTCGACCCTGCTGCTGGTGTCGCTCCTCGGGAGCGGGGACGGAAGCGGAAGCAGGGGCGGAAGCGGGGGCGGAAGCGGGAGCGGGTCGGCGAGCCGGGTCGGGAGCCGGCTGGGGAGGTTCAGCGGGAGCGGACCCGGGCGGCGGGCCTGGCCGCGCTGGACGGCGTACGGGATCACCGTGCTGGTGTGCGCCCTGCTGAACTGGCTGTCGCTGCTGATCCTGCCCGCGCACGCGGTGACCCTGTGGTGGGTGCGGGCCGGGCGGGGCGTGTGGCTGCGCTGGGCGGCGTACGGCACGGGCGCCGTGGCGGGGACCCTCCCCCTGATCCTGTTCAGCCGGGGCCAGTCCGACCAGGTGTCCTGGATACCTCCCCTGACCTGGCACATGCTGATCGGCCCCGGGATCCTCCTGGCGATCGGCGTGCTCGGCGCCTGCGCGGACCGGCCCGACCGCACGAGGCTCTCGGTGGCGGCGGTCGGCCTGCCGCTGCTGGCGGTGCCTCAGGTCGGGCTGATCGGGCTGTCCCTGGTCCAGCCGCTGTTCCTGGACCGGTACGTGCTGTTCAGCATGGCGGGTCTGGCCCTGCTGATCGGCGCCGCCCTGGGCGCGGCGGTACGGGCCTGCGCGCCCCGGTTCCCCCGGGCGGCGGACCTGCTCGTGCCCGGCGTGGTCGGGGTGGCGGCCCTGGCCCTGCTGCCGGTGGAACTGGGCAAGCGGGCCCCGGCCAGCCGGGTCGACGACGTCCTGGCGGTGGCCGGTGAGGTGGCCCGGCTGAAGCGGGAGGGGGACGCCGTGCTGTTCGTCCCGGCCGCGCGGCGGGACACGGCGCTGGTCTCCCCCGGCGCCTTCACGGGCCTGTCCGACCTGGCGCTGGCCGAGAGCCCGGTCGCCTCGGCCACCCTGAAGGGCGAGGAGGCGGAGCCGGCGCGGATCCGGGCGGCGCTGCTCGGGCAGCGGCGGGTGCTGCTGGTGACGGACTCGGCGACGGTCGCGAAGGCGCCGTCGGCGGACCGGGACAAGACCAAGGCCGCGGTCCTGCGGGAGCACTTCGCGGTGGTGGAGGACCGGCAGGTGCGGGGCCGCCGGGTGACGGTGTACGAACGGCGCGGGTAAGGCCCGGCGCCGGCCTCCTCCACGCCGTCTCGTCCCGGGCTGTCTCGATCGGGACTGTCTCGTCCGGGCATGCCCCGGGTTTCACAGCAGGTTCACCGGATTCACAGGGTATTCATACGGAACATCGCCCTCCGGTCATAGGTTCGGCGGGCAGGGTGGGGATCATGATCCACCACGTGCTCCCCCGAACGGCCCGGCGCTCCCGTGCGCGGCGGGCGTCACGGATCCTGCTCGCACTGACCGCGATGGCCGCGCTGCTCGGCGTCGACGCGCCCGGCGCGGCGGCCGAACCGCCGCTCGGCGTCACCGCACAGGCGCCGCCCGACGCCACGGCGGACCGCGTGGGCGCGCTGTTCGCGGGCGGCCTCGACGGCGGTCACTTCTGCACCGCCTCCGTGGTGCACGGCGACGGCCGCGATGTGATCGCCACCGCCGCGCACTGCCTGGACAGTCCGCACCCCATCCTCTTCGCGCCGGGCTACCGGGACGGCAGGGCCCCGTACGGCCTCTGGAAGCTCACCGGCGTGTACGTCGCCGCGGGCTGGACGGACGGCCGGGCCGCGGACGACGACATCGCCTTCGCGACGGTGGCCCCGACGGACGAGGGGCGGACCCGTTCCCTGGAGGGACTCGTGGGCGGCTTCCCGGTCGCCGCCGGGCAGCCGGACGACGCCACGGTGACGGTCATCGGCTACCCCCGCACCCGGGAGACGCCGCTGCGCTGCGCCAACACCACCGCCCTGCTCTCCGCGACCCAGCGCCGGATCGGCTGCCCGGACCTCGGCGGCGGCACCAGCGGCAGTCCCTGGCTGGTGAACGGCGCGCTGGCGGGCGTGCTCGGCGGCCACGAGGGCGGCGGGACCGTACCGGAGGTCTCGTACAGCGCGGTGATGGGCGGCCGGGCGGTGGGGCTGTACCGGGAGGCGGTCGCCACCCGCTGACGCACCGGCGGGCCCCGGGCGCCGTTGCGTCCCCGGGGCGTGTCTTTCGGATCGTGCCGGGCCCGCGCAGCCCGGCACGATCCGAAGGACACGCCCCACCTAGCGCCGGGCCGGGATGCGGT
>NZ_JBSGZI010000076.1:0-41270 GCF_053610945.1 Streptomyces sp. NPDC054849 | reverse complement strand
GGCCCCGCATGAGCAGCATGCGGGGCCCGCTCCCTGCGGCTCAGCGCGTGGCGGCGGCCGCGCCGGCCCGGTGGGCGACGACCAGCACTTCGAGCGTGCGGGCCAGTTCGTTGGGGGCGGGCATGGCGAGCACCTCCTGACGGAGCCGCTGGGCGTTCGCCCGGATGGTCCCGTCCTCCAGCAGACGGACGATCGCGGCGCGGACCGAGGGCCCGTCCACGTCGGCGGGCTTCATCGAGAGCCCCGCGCCCGTTCGGTCGAGGCACTGGAGCTTGAGCGGAACGTCGAACGCCCGGCTGACCAGCAACTGGGGGACGCCGTAGCGCAGGGCGCAGCCGAACGACCAGGTCCCGCCGTGGTGCACCATGGCCGCGCAGGTCGGCAGGACGTCGGCGAGGGGCACGGACTCCACGAGGCGGGTGTTGGCCGGTACGTCGCGCAGCTTCTGCTGTGAGTCCCGCGGGAGGGTCAGGACGAGCTCCATCTCCAGGTCGCCCACCGAGTCGAGGATCTCCTGGACGCGTTCGACGGGCAGCAGTTGGCGCACCGGCCCGTCGTTCACCGCGTCACCGAACGTCATCAGGACGCGCGGCGCCCGCGGGGGCTCGGCGAGCCACGCCGGCATGACGGTCGGCCCGTTGTAGGGGACGAACTGCATGGGAAGCGTGGTCGGCCGGGCGTCGGGACGGAACGCCTCCGGCAGCGGGTCGATCGTGAACTGCCCGTTCACCAGGTCCTCGGAGTATTCGACGCCGTACTTTCCGGCCCAGCCCGTCAGCCAGTCGCGCAGTCCGTCGACGCGTTCCTCCGGCGGCTGCAGGGCCTTGGCGTGCAGATAGTCCTCCCGCATGCGGGTGTAGACGTCGACCGAGTACAGCACCCGGGCGTGCGCCGCCCCCACGGCGGCGGCGGCCACCGCGCCGGCGAACGCCTTCGCGCCCCACAGCACGAGATCGGGCTTCCACGTCCGGGCGAAGCCGACCAGGTCCTCCATCATCGAGTCGTTGGACCGCCGCGCCTGCGGAAGCACCAGGCTGTCGAAGACCCAGGTGGCCTGCTCCCAGTTCAGCCGCTCGCGATCCGGCCGTACGTCGAACAGCGGGCCCAGGCCCCCCTGCGGAGAGCTTCCGGCGTCGGGCGCGGGCCCCTTCCTGCGCTGGGCCTGCTGGTCCCGCTGCCGTCGCACTTCCGCGCTTTCGCCGGGGCCCACACCGATGCCCGTCAGCCCGGCCCCGGTGACGTCGTCGAGCAGGTCCGGCCATCCGGCCACGCGCACCTCGTGCCCGGCCGTCTGGAGGGACCACGCCAACGGAATCAGATTGAACAGATGCGTCTTAAAGGGAAACGGCACAATGAGAACCCGCACGGCGGACTTCCTTCGCTTCAGGGGTGGGGAGTTCACGGGCGACGCCACGCTTTCCGAGCCCCTGCCATCATGCTCACGCGTCGGCTGCGGATCTTCTCCAGGTTTGCTTGGTCTCGCCCGTCGCGGCGGTGACCGTGAAGGTGACGGCGGCGACCACGAGAACCGCGGGCAGCGGGCCCGCCAGGTCGCAGAGGGCCCCCATGACCAGGATGGACACCGCCACACCCGAGGGAAGCAGCGTGGCCCGCAGCGTCACCACCGACGGGAGCTCCTCGGCGGAAGCCGCGGCCAGCAGCCGGTTGTTGTAGTGGACGTAGGCAATCTCGAAGAGGACGAGGAAGAGCGCGTACAGCACGAGCGTCGCGGCGGTGCGGCCGACCAGGACCGCCGCCAGCAGCGGCGGCATGGGGAGCACGGCCCATACGGACGAGGGGACGCGGCCGAGGAACTGCTGGGCGGGCAGGGCGGCGAGCGAGCCGGCGAAGACGGCGACCGCCGAGATCGCGACGAACATGCCCACCAGGCGGGTCCCGCCGTCCAGCACGTGGAGCGGGATCACGGTGACGGCCACGGTGTGGAAGCCCTGCCAGAACGCCACCAGCAGGAAACGGGCGAACAGCCGGCGCAGCTCCGGGTCCTCGACGCGCAGCCGGGCGCCGCTTGCGGAACCCGCAGCGTCCCGGGCACTCTCGGGAGCCTCTTCGCACCGAGACGGCAGCGCCCAGGCGAGGAGCGCGGAGAGCGCCAGCGTCGCCACGTTCACCGCGATCAGCCCCCGGAGCGGCAGCACCGCAGCGGCTGGCCCGGCCAGCGCTGCGCCGACGCTGAGCCCGGTCAACTTGCCTATCTCGGCCACCGTGTTGGCCCGGTCCAGCCGCTGTGGCGGGACGGCGCCGCGCAGGACGACCGAGGTGGCCGAGCGGGTGACCGTCTCGAAGAACCCGCGGGCGAGGACGAGGGCGGTGGCGGTCGCCAGCAGCGCGCGGCCCGGCGCCACGAGGGCGGCCGCGGTCAGCAGCAGGCTCGCCGCCTCGGCCAGCCGGACGAGCCGCTCCGGGGCGCGCCGGCTGAGCAGCCGGTTGAGCGGCCCGGCCAGCAGCAGCGCGGGCAGCCACGGCGCGCTCAGCACGGCTCCGGCGAGCAGACCGGATCCGGTGACCGACCCGACGTGCGTGGACAGGCTCACGAGAAGCAGGAAACTCCCGCAGGTGTTGACGAACAGCAATACGGGAGTGAAATGCGGCGAGCGGAAATCGGCAGGAAAACGTGTCATCAGGTACCCCTCCAAGGGCTGGAGGATGGCAGAGCTGAACAGATTTCGGCGAGGGGAAAGTCTGTCTATCGTTGAACATATGACAGCAGCCATTGAGGGTAACCCGTGCATCGTGATGGTCGATGCCTATGCCGCAGTCCGTTCACTCGTTCTGGAATTCCGGGAGCAAGGGTGCTCCGTCGTCCGCGTGCAGAGCACGCCCGACGTGCCGTTCGTCTACCGGTCGGCTCCTTTCGTTCCCGACGACTTCGTCGCCGACATCGTCCACGACGGAGACCTGGCCGCCACGGTCGCGGCGGTGGCGGCCTTCGCGCCGCTCGCGGTGATCTCGGGGGGCGAGGCCGGGGTGGAGCTCGCGGACCTGCTCGCGGAGCGACTCGGTCTGCCCGGCAACGGAACCGCCCTCAGCGCCGCACGGCGCGACAAGCACCTGATGGTCGAGACCGTGCGCGCCGCCGGGCTCCGTGCGGCCCGCCAGCTGCGGGCCACCGACGCCGGTGAACTCGCCGCCTGGCACCGCGAGCTCGGCGGGCGCGTCGTCGTGAAACCCCCGCGCAGCGCGGGAAGCCAGGGAGTCTCCTTCTGCGAGACCCCGCAGGAGTCGGTCGCCGCCTTCCTGTCCCTCGCCGACGCCGACGACGTCTTCTCCCAGCCCAACAACGGGGCCGTGGCGCAGGAGTACCTGCCGGGCACCGAATACATGGTGAACACCGTCAGCCGGGACGGCCGCCACCACGTGTGCGACGTCTGGCGGACCAGCCGCGTCAGCGCGAACGGCGTCGTCGACCTCTGCGACGCCCTCTCGCTGATCGACTCGGGGAGCCGGGTCGTCGCGCCCCTCACGGAGTACGGCTTCCGGGTCCTGGACGCCCTCGGCATCCGGCACGGGCCGGCGCACCTGGAGATCCGGATGACCCCGACCGGTCCGTGCCTGGTGGAGGTCGGCGCCCGGATCGCCGGCGGCGGCATCCCGGCCGGCGCCGGCCTCGGCATCGGCGAGTCGCAACTGGAGTGGACGGTCGACGCCTGCCTGCGGCCCGAGCGGTTCCACGCCCGGGCCGCGATCCCCTACGAGGTGCGGCGCTACAGCGCGATCGCCGGCATGGTCTCGCCGGTGGAAGGCGTCCTCAGCGAGTACCGCGGCATCGAGGAGATCCAGGAGCTGGAGAGCTTCCACGCCCTGGCGACCCCGGTGAAACCCGGCCAGGAGATCCACCGGACGGTCGACGACCTCACCTACCCGGTCATCGTGACGCTGCTGCACGACCTCGACGAGGTCGTGCAGCGCGACCTGAACACGATCCGCCACCTCGACGGCGCCGCGTTCTACGTCCTCGACCCCGGGGCCCGCGCCTGAACGGCCGGGCCGGCCGCCCCGCGCCGTTCGACCGCGGAACCACCGCAGTCGAACGTCACGGGCATGCGGCGGCCGGCTCCCGCCGCGCCCAGGCGGGCTGCGGCACCTTGTAGACGAAGCTGACGGCGGTGCGCGGCTCGGCCGCCGTCGTGTTGGGCGCAGAGCGGTGCAGCACCAGACCGTCGAACAGGACGGCCGAACCGGCTTCGAGGGGCATGGCGACCGGTTCGGCCGTGCGCGGCAGGTACGCGTCCGCGACGTGCGGTTCCACCGCCCCCTCCAGCGGCGCCTCACCCGGCAGACGCTCGCGGTCCCCGGTGTGCGGCAGCAGCCCGAGCAGGTGCGAGCCGGGGAAGAACTCGAGGCAGCCGTTGCGCTCGGTGGCCGGTTCGAGCGCGATCCATATCGTCACGATGCCGTGCCGCCGCGCCGCGAAGCCGGGCGGCGCGAAGGCCATGTCCTGATGCCAGGGCTTCGCCGAGCCCACCACGGGCGGCTTGGCCCACAGGAAGGCGTTGACCAGCTCGCCCGGCCCGCCGGCGACCCGGGCCACCAGAGCGTCGGCCAGGCCCAGCTCCCGCTGCACGGCGTCGAATTCGGGGACGTGCACGTGGATGCGGTCGGCCGACCGGAGCACCCCCGTGAGGGCGCCGGCGCCCTGCTGCCAGGCCGCCCATCCGCCGATGCCGGGCGCCTCCAGCACGAAGTCCCCGGTCGAGACCGTGCGGTCGCGCGTGAGCTCCTGCAGCCGGCCCACCGCGCTCCGGAGCCGGGCGAGCGCGTCGCCGCTCGCGAGCCCGGGGAGCCGTACGAACCCGTTCTCCCGCAGGTCACGGGAATCGGTGTCAACCATTCTTCTGTCCCTTTCCTTACGTCGGATCGCCGCGAACCTACCCGCACATATCGCAGAATGCTCTTTCTCTTCGTTCGCGGCTCAGGCCGTTGTCCCGACTTCCGTCCGGTGCCTATGCTTCCGGGCCATGAGGTCAATCGGCCCCAGGGGAACGACACGAAGAGGGGAGTGAATTATGAGCGACCGTGACTTTATCGAGACCCGTGACGCGCAGCAGGAGACCAGCAAGTGGTAATCCGCTGATCAGCGAAATGCGCCGCCCGTACGGAATCGAATTCCGTACGGGCGGCTCGTCGTCCTGAGAGAGGTTGAGATGGTAGGTCATCGCGTTTCACAAGTCATCGACATTCCCGCCGACATGCTGGTGATCGACTACTCCGCCGACGACCGCTACTGGGCGTCGGTGGAGCGTGTCGTCGCCCTGGCGGAGGAGAAGGGCAGGGCCGCCGACGGCGTGCCGTTGCTGGAGAGCCTCGTGGTCACCCATCCGGAGTGGCCGGTGCGCGCGGGCGCGGTGCGGCTGCTGGCGAAGCATCACGCGGGCGCCCCCGCCGCCGACGCCGCCGTGGCCGCCGCGACGCACGACACGGTCGACTGGGTCGCCTTCACCGCGCTCAAGGTCATCACGGAGTACCGGATCGCCGCCGCGGTCCCGGACCTCATCCGGATCTCCGGCTGGCCCAGCAACTTCACCCGGCCCGACTGGGCCCGCAAGCCCGTGGGCTGCGGCGCGGCGCTGACCAAGCGCGCCCTCATCGCCGTCTTCGGCACCCGCGACCCCGCCGAACTCCGCCGTCTCGAGGACGAGTACTTCACGGAGATGCGGTCCAGGATCGAGGCCGCCCGCAAGCGGCCCCGGCGTAACGACGACGTGGTCCTGGTGCCGGGCGGTCCGGCGATCATCGGCGCGAACGAGGAGCCCGACGCCTTCCGCATGGCGCAGGACGACACCACCCTGCGCGCCGAGGACGTGCCCGCCTTCCTCATCGACCGGACCACCGTGACCAACGCGCGCTACCGGGAGTTTCTGGAGGAGGTCGGCGACTCCGGCGAGTTCGACCACCCGGACCAGCCGCTGGAGCGGTCGCACCGCCCCGCGCACTGGCACGACCCGCGCTTCAACGCACCCGGACTGCCGGTCGTCGGAGTCGACTGGTACGACGCCCACGCCTTCGCGAAGTGGGCCGGCGGCTCGCTGCCCGGCGAGGCCCAGTGGGAGAAGGCCGCGCGCGGCGTGGACGGCCGCCGCTACCCGTGGGGCGAAGAGTGGGACCCCGACCGCGTCAACTACGTGGAGCGGTCGTTCGGCGAGGCCGTGGCCGACCTCGACTCCCTCGAAGCGCTGCTGGTCACCATCGAGCAGGGAGAGAACCCGGCCCATCCGGTGCTGCCCGCGGACGCCCTCCCGCAGGGTGCCAGCCCGTACGGCGTGCTGCAGATGTCGGGGAACGTCTGGGAGCTGACCCGGACCAACTTCTACACCGGCGAGGACATGGATCCCTTCTTCAAGGGACGCCACCCGCTGGACTTCATGAACCGCAAGGAAGCCTTCCACGTGCTCCGCGGCGGCACCTGGACCTCCCCGCCGGCCTGCCTGACCACGTTCTACCGGGGCAAGGACCTGATCACCGACCGGCACATGGAGGTCGGCTTCCGCTGCGTGTACGAGGCGGGCAACTGATGCGCCTCACCTCCCTCGGCCACGCCGCCGTCCTCGTCGAGACCGGCCAGGAGAGGATCCTCTTCGACCCGTGGCTGACCCAGCGCCTGGACCGTTTCTGGGAGCACCATCCGCCGCTCGACGACGACCTGGTCCGCCAGGTCCTCGACGAGGGCGTCGACTACGTGGTCCTCAGCCACCACCACTTCGACCACCACCACTTCCCTTCGCTCGGCCGGCTGGTGGACGGCGCCGACGTCGACTTCGACGACAGTCCGCGCCAGAGCAGCGGCGTCACCTGCGTCTACCCGGCGGGCCCCGTCCCGCCGATGCTGACCGCCTCCGGCCTCGGCCACCAGACGATCTCCTGGACGCTGCGCCGCTTCGGCTTCGAGCGGCTGCACCCGGTGAGGCCCGGTGACACCGTCACCCTGGGCGGGGCCACCCTGCGGACCTTCCCGTCCGCCGTCTCCTTCCCCGAGATGAGCGTGCTGGTGGAGACCCCCGACGCGGCCGTCATGGTCTGCGGCGACGCGCTCCTGCACGAGGCGACCGTGGAGGCCTTCCGGCGTGAGGACGCGCCGGAGCTCGACGTCGTGCTGGTGCCCACGCACAGCATCTCGCCGCCCGGTGTGCTGACCGAACGACGCCCGCTCACCGACCCGGAGGGCGTGCGGGCCCGCGCCGTCGCCAACTTCGACCGGTACGTGGACTGCCTCCCCGCCCGCCTGACGGTGCCCTCCTCCTTCGGCTGGCGCGTCAGCGGCGACACCGAGCGCGACTACGACTGGTGCAACCGCACCATGTTCCCCTTCACTCCGGCCGAGGCCTTGGAGCGCCTGGCCGAGCGGGGTCGCGACGGGCTGCTCTGGGGCCCCGGCCAGGTCCTCTCCGTGGCCGGCGGCAAGGCCGCCCTGGTCGACGGGCCGGTCGCGCCCGACGCGTACGACTTCGACGAGGTCTACGCCGCGGTGCGGCTCGACCCCGACACCCCCGTGCCGCCCTTCGACGCCTCCCTCGACCGGTACGGCAAACAGAACCGGCCCGCCGAAGAGCTGCTCCGCGAACTCCTCGACCTGCTCGTCGCCACGGACTACTGGTACCGGGCGCTCGACGACGGCGCCGGACGGCACGTCGTCTCGCTGTACGAGGACACGGGCGACGAGACCTCCTACCTCCTCGACCCGGTCGCCGGCCGGGTGACCGCACTCGGCGCGGGCCCCGCCCGCGACCACGTCACCGGCGCCGAGGGCTGGACCGAGATGGCGGCGAGCACCCTGGAGGCCCTGCTCGGCGCCGACCTCCTCTTCGGCAGCTCCTTCGGCCTCTGGGCCAGCGACGGCGTCCTGCTCTCCGCCGTCTTCCACCACCCGTCCTTCTACACCCGCCACGTCGAGCGGGAGCTCCGGGAGGCGAGCCGCGCATGAGCGAGGCCCCCGAAACCGTCCTGTTCGAGCACGAGAGCGCCTGTCTGCGCGACAACCCGCTCGGCGACCCGCACCACCGCCGGGTCGAGGTGCACCTGCCGCCGGGCTACGACGGCGTGCGCCCGTTCCCCGTCGTCTACTGGCTGCCCGGCTTCGGCGCCCACCCCAGCCTGTCCGGCCGGGCCCTCGCCTTCGGCGCCTCCGTCGCCGACCGTCTCCGCGAGGCCATGACGGCCGGCCGGGTGCCGCCCGCCCTGCTCGTCGTGCCGGACGGCACCACCGCGTACGGCGGGTCCCAGTACATCGACTCCGCCTCCTCCGGCCGCTACGCCGGCTACCTCGCCGAAGTCGTCGCCGAGGTCGACCGGCGGTTCGCCACCCGGCCCGAGCCGCGCTGGCGCGCCGTCGGCGGCAAGTCCAGCGGCGGCTACGGCGCGCTCGTCGCCGGCATGACCTCCGACCTGTTCGGTTCGGTGATCGCCTGCTCGCCCGACGCCGGGTTCGAGCACAGCTATCTGCCGCTCGTCCCGCGCACCCTGGACACCATCAGGGCCGCCGGCGGCATGGACGCCCTGCTCGCCCGCCGCTCCACCGGCCCGCTCGACGTGCCGTTCATGGTCGCCATGAGCATCATCGCGATGGGCATGTGCTACGCCGACGAGCCCTGGACCAGCCCGTCCGACGCGCTGCCCTGCGACCCGGAGACCGGCGTCTTCCGTGACGAGGTGTGGCAGCGCTGGCTCACCCACGACCCCGTGCGGATGCTGGACGACCACGCGGGCGCGCTCGGCCGCCTCGACCACCTCCACCTCAGCGTCGGGCAGCGCGACGAGTACGGCATGCACTGGGGCGCCCGCGCCCTGCACGCCGCCCTCGACGCCCACGGCGTGCCCCACCACTACCGGGAGCACGAGGGCGGCCACCACGGCATCGAGCACGTCTTCACCGACGCCCTGGCGGAACTCCGCCTCGTCTGGTCGGAAAGGACGGTCGGCACGTGTGCGGTATAGCGGGCTTCATCAGCCTCGACGGGCGGCGCGACCCCGCCTGGCTGGACGCCCTGGGCCGCACCATGACGAAGGCCATGGCCCACCGCGGCGAGGGCTCCTGCGCCCCGTACGTCTCCGACTGCGGCACCGTCATGCTCTGCGCCACCCGCCTGGCGATCCGCGACCGCTCCCACGCGGGCGACCAGCCCATGACCGACCCCACCGGCCGGATCGTCCTGGTCCACAACGGCGAGGTCTACGGCTCCCGGTCGCCCGCGCCGCCCCTCTGGCCGCGCCGCAGCACCTGCGACACCGAGTTCGTCCTCCAGCAGATCTGCCGCGAGGACGAGCCGGGCCCCGCGCTGCGGCCCCTCGACGGGATGTTCGCGCTCGCCTGGCACGACACCACCACCGGCCGGGTCGTCCTCGCCCGCGACCACTTCGGCGTCAAGCCGCTGTTCTACGCCCACGTCGACGGCGGCCTGATCTTCGCCTCCGAACAGGGCGTCCTGCTCCGCACCGGGCTGATCACCGCCGAGGTGGAGCCCGAGGAGTTCGTGCTGCGCTCCTGGATCCGGATGGACGCCGCCGACGACCACACCTGGCTGGCGGGGGTGAGGTCCCTCCAGCCCGCCGAGTACCTGATCATCGACCGGCCGCACCTGCGCGCCCACCGCTACTGGAAGCCGACCTCCGTCGACGAGCCCATCGAGGCCGACGAGATCAGGGCCGCCTTCGACCGCGCGATCGAGCAGCGGTCCGTCTCCGACGTGCCCCGGGCCGCGGTCCTCAGCGGCGGCGTCGACAGCACCGCGATCGTCGCCGCACTCACCGCGAACGGCACCCCCGTCGACGGCTACGTCCTGCGCTACCAGGACGGCATCGGCGGCTCCGGCGACGACGTCACCTACGCGACCGAGGTCGCCCGACGCCTCGGCGTCCCGCTGACCGTCTGCGACCTCGACCAGAGCACGGCCGCCGGACTCGTCCCGGTCCTGCCCACCCGGCTGATGCGGCCGCTCCTGCACGGCGCCGAACTCGCCATGCACCACCTGTACGGCACCATCGCCGCCGACGGGAACGTGGTCGTCTACTCCGGGCACGGCGCCGACGAACTCTGGGGCTACCAGGACGGCCGCTACTTCCCCGTCGTCGACCCCCTCGCCCCCACCTACATCCACGGCCGTCACTACCTCACCCACCGGCTGCACGCCGATGAACGGCCGGTCTGGGCCCAGCTCGTCAGCTGGATGGCCCATGAACTCGACGTCGACATGACCGAGGTCACCGACCGGATCTGGGCCCGCACCATGGACGAGTACCGGGCGATCAAGACCGCGTCCCCGCTCAAGCGCGGCCGGCACCACCTCATGCGGCGCTTCCTCGTGTACGTCAACGACATGGTCGACGTCACCTCGGCGACCTTCACCCTGGAGGACCGGCCCGTCTTCCAGGACGTCACCCTGTCCGAGCTGGCCTTCCGCTGCCCCGAGCACCTGAAGGACACCAACAAGCCCGGCACGCACAAGGGGCTCCTCAAGTCCGCGCTCGGCGAGCTGCTGCCCGAATCGGTGCGGCTGCGCCGCAAGCAGGGCTTCCCCAGCCCCGCCGACCCCGGTTACGTCCGCCGGCTGACCGAACTCGCCGACGGCATGGGCACCCCCTTCGGGCTGCCGCCCGTCCCGGCCGGGCTCCGCGCCGAACTCGGCGTCGGCGAATGGATGTTCCTGGCCTCCACCTCCGCCTGGCTCGACCACCTCGCGGAGTTCAGAACCGACCCGAGGAGTCATGGTGAGCAGTTCCGTCCCGCAATGG
This sequence comes from Streptomyces sp. NPDC054849, assembly GCF_053610945.1. Lineage (NCBI taxonomy): Bacteria > Bacillati > Actinomycetota > Actinomycetes > Kitasatosporales > Streptomycetaceae > Streptomyces > Streptomyces sp. NPDC054849. The sequence goes on along the minus strand of NZ_JBSGZI010000076.1, from coordinate 30,530 downwards.
CGCTGGCAGATCCTGGACAGCGCGGCCGATCTTGACCCGGTCCCCCCGGTGATCACGGAGGAGGCGGCCCAGGACGGGTGCAACTTCGTGGTGTGGCGGCCCTCCGCACTGCCCGAGGGCTGTGACACCAGCGTCGGCACCATCCGCCGCGAGGCGCCCCCCGGACGCGTCGACGCCGAGGGCCGCAGCCCGTGGAGCGACGCCAACCCGTCCGGCTACCGCACCGAGATCTCCGGCGGCGGACGGCGGCTGCGCCTCAAGCAGTTCCTGTACGACTGGGCCTTCCCCGCCGCGGACCACCCGTGCCTGTGGGGCAGCGAGACCCGGCCGTTCGAGATCGGCGAGGGCCGGGTGGCCTGGCTCGGGACGGACTACCTGGGCCACCAGGCGGGCAGCGCCCGGATGGCGCGGACCACGGTCGAACTCTCCGTCCTGGAAGGGGAGTTCTCCGACGACGAGATCGTCGCGCTGTTCGCCGCGCTGCGGCCGGCCGTGCCGGAGGCCGTGGCGAGGGTGCCGGCCACGCCGTTCTCCGAGCTGAGCTACTGGGCCCGGCACGCGGCCGACATGGTGTCGGTGCCCACCGGCGTCTTCTCCTTCCACCGGCGCGGGCGGGAGCACGAGGGCGACTGGGTCCCGGCCCGGGACGTCACCTCCTTCCTCACCGGGCAGGGAGTGCCGGTGACGGCCGGCGGATTCCGAGCGGACAGCGCCGCGACGTTCGGCGACGGGGCGGGCGTCCGCGAGCTGGACGTCGTCTACACCTCGGCGTCCGGCGGCGAGCTGCGCCTCACGGCGCAGCGCACCGGCGGCGGGCGCCTCGCGTTCCCGCCGGCGCGGGACAAACACCCCGCCGCCGCAGAGGTCCGCGACCTCGGCGGCCGCCCGGTGCACCTGGGCTACGTCGACGCCGAGTACGGGGCCTGCGACGCCTGGTGGCAGCACCCAGGCGGGTACGACCTCAGGCTGCTCGGCAGCGCGGGGACGGGCATGGGGCGGGAGGCGTTCCTCGGCCTGGTCGCCGAGATCGACGCCGCGCTGCGGCTCGCCGGCAACGCCGGGGTGCTGGGATGACCGCGACGGGCCGGCCGATCCTCGACCCCGCCACCGGCCGGGCCGTCACCCGTCTGCCCGACACCGGCGCGCCCGGCGTCGCCGACGCCGTGGCCCGGGCGGACGCCGCCTTCCGCGGGGTGTGGGCCGACACCTCCCCGGCCCACCGTTCCGGTCTCCTGCGCGAGCTCGGGAACCTGCTGCGCGACGACCGCGACGAGCTCGCGGCACTGGAGCGGCAGGGCGCGGGCAAGCCCACGGCACGCGCCCTCGGCGAGGTGGACTTCGCGGCCACGGTGGTCGACTGGTTCGCGGCGGCGGCCCGCTACCCGGTGGGGGAGACCCACCCGAGCGCCCCCGGCATGCGGACCTACACCGACCGCGTCCCGGTCGGGGTGTGCGCGGCGATCGCCCCGAACAACTACCCGCTCCTGCTGGCCGTCTGGAAGATCGCCGCGGCGCTCGCGTACGGCAACACGGTCGTCGTCAAGCCGGCGCCCGAGACGCCGTTCTCGACCCGGCGCTTCGTCGACCGCGCCGCCGGTGTGCTGCCCGGGGGTGTGCTCACCGCCGTGTACGGCGGCGCCGAGACCGGCCGGGTGCTGTGCGACCACCCGGCCGTCGGCATGGTCTCCTTCACCGGCTCGACGGCGGCGGGACGCGAGGTCGCGCGACGCTGCGCGGACGGCCTGCGGCCCGTCTCCCTGGAGCTGGGCGGCAAGAGCCCCGTCGTGGTCTTCCGCGACGCCGACCTCGACGCGGCCGCCCAGGCCGTCGTCACGGGCTTCACCGGCAACACCGGCCAGATGTGCGTGGCCGGGACGCGTCTGGTCGTCGACCGGGCCGTGCACGACGCGTTCGTCGGCCGCGTGGCCGAGCTGGCCGCCGCCCTGCGGGTCGGCCCGCCGCAGGACCCCGCCACCGATCTCGGCCCGCTGATCAGCCGGACGGCCGCCGAACGTGCGGCCGACGTGGTCGAGGAGGCGGCGGCCGGGGGCGCGAAGGTGATCCTGCCGCCCGGCTGCTCGGGGGTCCGGCACGATCTCGACGGCGGGTTCTACGTCAACCCGGTCATCGTGGACGGCGCGCCGGCCGACGGCCGTGCCTGGCGCGAGGAGCTCTTCGCCCCGGTGCTGTCCGTTGCGGCGTTCGACACCGACGCCGAGGCGCTGGCCCTCGCGCACGACACCGCGTACGGCCTGTCGGCCTCCGTCTGGACCTCGGACGCCGACCGGGCCGAGCGCTTCGGCAGGGCCCTGCGCGCCGGCATGGTGTGGGTCAACACCTGGGGCGACACCGAGGAGACGGTCAGCGTCTCGGGTCTCGGCCAGTCCGGATACGGCCGTGAGCTGGGCATCCACGCGGTGGAGGGCTACACGAGGCCCCGCGCGGTCTGGGTGGCCCACCGGCCGGGGCGGTAGGCCGCGATGCCGCAGTCCGGTTCCCCACGGCTCGACTTCCGCAGCGACACCCGCACCGTGCCGGACGCGCGGATGCGCGCGGCGACGGCCGCGGCGGAGGTCGGGGACGACGTGTACGGCGACGACCCCACGGTCGCCCTCCTGGAGGAGACGGTGGCCGATCTGCTCGGCACCGAGGCCGCGCTGCTCACGCCCACCAGCACGATGGCGAACCTGCTCGTGCCGCTCGCCGCGTCCGGGTCGCCGGGGTCGCCGGGGCCACTGGGTTCGCCGGGGTCGCCCGCGCCGCGGCTGATCGCGGGCGCCGACACCCACATGGCGTTCCTCGAATCGGACGGCCTGCGCCGCTTCGGCGGGGTCGAGCTGCTGCCCGTCGAGCAGCGCCCCGACGGCCTGCCCGACCTGGGCCTTCTGAACGCCCTGCTCCGCGCCGGAGCGGGCGCGCCGACCGTGGTGTGCCTGGAGAACACGAGCATGATGCGCTCCGGCAACGCCCTCGACGCCGCGGCGACGGAGGCCGTGGCCGCGCTGGCCCACCGGTACGGCGCGCACTTCCACCTCGACGGCGCCCGGCTCGCGAACGCGGCCGTGGCGCTCGGGGTCCCGCCCGCGCGGCTGGCCCGGCCCGCGGACAGCATCGCCTTCTCGGTCTCCAAGGGGCTCGGCGCGCCCGTCGGCGGGCTGTTGTGCGGGTCGCGCGCGTACGTCGCCCGCGCCCGCGAGCTGAGGACCTGGCTGGGCGGCTCCCTGCACCAGGCGGGCGTCGTCGCGGCGCCCGCACTGGTCGCGCTCGGACGTCTGCCCGACCTGGCCGCCGACCACGAGATCGCCGCCGCGCTCGCCGCCGGGCTGGCAACGGTGCCCGGCGTCGTACTGATGCGCCCCCCGCGGCCGACCAACATCGTCATGGCGCGGCTGCCCGGGCTGGCCCCGGACGCGTGCGCCGAGCGGCTCGCCGCCCACGGCGTTCGCGTCCTGCCGCTTCCGAACGGGTACGTGCGCTTCGTCGTGCACCGGGCACACGACATGATCGGTGTGCGCGAGGCCGTGGGGGCGCTGGCGGCCGTGGCGGCCGTGGCGGCCACGGTGCCCGCGGCCGGGCCGACAACCGACGGAGACCTCCCGGACGGGGAATCTCCATGACACCGATGGAGGAAGCATGACGGACGCACCGCGTGGGCTGGAGGAGAGGCTGAAGGACACACGCGCGAGGCTCGAGAACGACGTCGACCTCTGGGTCGCGACGTCGGGGGCTTCGGGCGGAGTCCACCTCATCCCGCTCTCGTACCTCTGGGACGGGACCGCGTTCCTCATCTCGACGCCGCGCGCCTCGGTCACCGGCCGCAACCTGCTGGCGGACGGCCGCGTGCGCCTCGGCCTCGGCCCGACCCGCGACGTCGTGATCGTCGACGGTGTCGCGGAGCCGGTGGACGTCGCCGAGCTCGGCGCGGAGGCCGCCGACGCCTTCGCGGCCAAGACCGGGTTCGACCCGCGCGAACTCGCCGACCCCTACCAGTACTTCCGGATCCGGCCACAGCGGACGCAGGCCTGGCGGGAGGCCAACGAGCTGGCCGGCCGCGGCCTCATGCGCGACGGCGTCTGGCTCGGCTGACCTGCGGCGCCCGGCGCCGGCGCGTGCGCCGGCCGTCCCCCTCGGCGGGAGTGGTCGGCGCAGGCCGAGTCCAGTCGTTCTTGACCAGAGCTGAAGAGGGCCTTGCCAGGCTGCGAAGGCAAGGCATCCGTCAATTTCTGGAAGGGCGAATATGGAAGCAATCGAGGTTCCGGTCCTGATCGTGGGCGGTGGCGGATGCGGTCTGTCCGCCTCCGTTTTCCTGTCCGACCAGGGCGTCGATCATCTGCTGGTGGAACGGCACCCGGACACGTCGAGGATTCCGAAGGCGCATTATCTCAACCAGCGCACGATGGAGATCTTCCGGCAGCACGGAATCGCCGAGGACGTCCTCGCGGAGGCGGCGCCCCTGGAGATGTTCGGCAAGGTGCGCTGGCAGACCACGCTCGCGGGCGACGGTCCGATGGACCGGCGCCTGATCCATGAGATGGACGCCTTCGGCGGCGGTGAGCTGGAGGAGAGCTACGCGGCGGTCGGGCCCGTCTTGCCCGCCAAGCTGCCCCAGATGTGGCTGGAGCCGATCCTGCGCCGCCACGCGGAACAGCGCAATCCAGGGCGGATCCTCTTCCACCACGAGCTGACCACCTTCTCCGACGAGGGCGACCACGTCCTCGCCGAGCTGCGCAACGTCGAGACCGGCGAGATCACCACGGTCAGGGCGCAGTACCTCATCGGCGCGGACGGCGGCCGGTTCGTCGGACCCGCGGTCGGCATCGAGATGCAGGGCCCGCCCGGGCTGGTCAACACCACGACCGCGTACTTCTCCGCCGACCTGTCGCAGTGGTGGGAGGAGGGCACGCTCATCACGCACTTCCTCAGCCCGGAGGACCCCGACCTCTCCAGCAACCTCATCGAGATGGGGCCGAGTTGGGGCAAGGCCTGCGAGCAGTGGGGCCTGCACTTCGCCCCCGGCCCGCCCGGCCGCTGGGACGCGGAGACGGTCATCCCCCGGATCCGCGAACTCCTGCGCCTGCCGGACCTGGAGGTGACCGTCCACAAGGTGACGGACTGGATCGTGCACGCGCACCTCGCCGACCGCTACCGGGTCGGCCGGGTGCTGATCGCCGGTGACGCCGCGCACCGCCAGCCGCCCGCCGTCGGACTCGGCCTCAACACCGGCATCCAGGACGCGCACAACCTCGCGTGGAAGCTGGCCGCGGTCCTGGGCGGCGGCGCGCCCGACAGCCTGATCGACACCTACGAGGCCGAACGCCGGCCCGTGGGCCGGGAGAACGTCGACTGGGCGGTGTCCGCCGCCGGCCACCACCAGGTGGTCATCGACGCCATCGGAGCGGGCCACAACATACCGGCGGGGCGCCGCGGGCAGCGGCTGGAGGCGTACTTCGACCCGTCTCCGCTCGGCGACACCGTGCGGGCGCGCGCACTGGAGATCTTCCACACCCACCGTGGCGGATGCCAGTCGCTCGACATGGAGGTCGGCTTCGGCTACGAGGAGGGTGCGCTCGTCCCCGACGGCACCGAGCGGCCGGTCCGCGTCCCCATGCGGAACGTGCACCAGCCGACGTCCCGCCCCGGGCACCGGCTCCCGCACGCCTGGATCACCCGGGACGGCCGGAGGCTGTCCACGCTCGACCTCACCGGGACGACCGGCTTCGCGCTGATCACCGGCCCCGAGGGGACGCCGTGGTGCGAGGCGGCCGCGCTGGTGGCCGAGAAGTTCTCGGTCCCGCTCGTCACGGCCCGCATCGGCGAAGGCGCCGAGTACGCCGACGTGGACGGCGGGTGGGAGGCCGTCCGGCAGATCACCGGCGCCGGCGCGATCCTGGTGCGCCCCGATCACCACGTGGCCTGGCGCAGCACGGGCGCCGGCGAGGACCCGGAGCAGATCCTGGCGGAGGTCTTCGCGGCGATCCTGGACCGCTGACCGCACGAGGGGAAACGAGAAGTGGCCGTGCCCGATCCTCGGGCACGGCCACTTTCTGTGCCCGGAACGGATGCGTTCCGGGCGGCCTTCCTCAGACTCCGACCGCGACCGAACGGGCTGCGGCTTCCTTCTTCAGCCAGGTGAGGACCTGGTCGGCGGCCTTGCGCGCGGTGGTCATGCAGACGCCGACGCCCACGCCGTCGTACAGGGCGCCGCACACCGCGAGTCCGGGCTGCGTCGCCACCGACTCACGGATCCGCTTCACCCGGTCCAGGTGGCCGACGGTGTACTGCGGCAGGGCGTCGTCCCAGCGGCTCACCCGGGTCGCCACCGGAACGCCGGTCACGCCGGTGGCCGCGGCGAGCTCGGCCGCCGCCACCGCCACGAGGTCGGCGTCGTCGCGCTGCAGCAGGTGCTCCTCGCCGAACCGCCCGAGCGAGCAGCGGACGATCTCCACCTCGCCCGCCAGGTGCGGCCACTTCACCGTCGTGAAGGTGACCTCCTTGACCAGCTTCCCCTCCACCGCGGGCACCCGGTAGGCGGCGTACCCCCGGCCGGAGAGCCCGCCGGGGAACGCCGCGCGGGGGTAGGCGAGCGTGATCGTCGCCACGCTCGCGTACGGGACCTCGGCGAGCGCCGAGACGGCGGAGCCGGTCCCGGGCACCCCGGCGAGCAGGCGGCTCGCGGGGCCGGCCGGAACCGCGACGATGACCGCGTCCGCCTCGATGTACTCCGGGTCGGTGACCGGGCCGAGCGTCAGCCGCCAGCCGTCCGCGGTCCGCGCCAGCTCCCTGACGGCCGCCCCGGTGCGAAGCGTCGCGTCCGGCGCGGCGGTCAGCACGTCCCGTACGAGCGCGGGGGGCAGCGAACCGAACCCGCCCTCAAGGGTGGCGACGCTCACCGGCGGCGGCTTCTCCCCCTCCGCGAGCTGCGGCGTCAGCGAGCCCGCCGCGTCCGCGAGCGAGACGTGACTGCGGGCCGCCACGGCCAGCGGGGTCAGCGTGGCCTCGAACGACAGGTCCTCCGCACGGCCGGAGAACACACCGGCGAGGAACGGGTCGACGAGGCGGTCCACGACCTCCTGGCCGAGCCGCCCCCCGACGTACGACGCGACCGAGACGTCGCCGTCCCGGTCGAACGAGGGCAGTGCGAGATCCTGCCGCGCGCGGTCGAGGCCGGCGGCGGACAGCACGCCGGACCGGGCGAGGTCGTCCATGTCGCAGGGCACGCCCATGAACTGGCGGTCGGGCTGCTGCCGGATCCCGTTCCCGGTCCAGATCGCCGACGCGGTGACACCGGCCGACATGATCCGGTCGCCGAGCCCGGCTTCCTTGATCAGGCCGGTGGTCTTGCGGCGGTTGGCGTACAGCGACTCGGCGCCCTCGTCGACCGCGACGCCCGCCACCTCGGAGACCGACAGCTTCCCGCCGATCCGCGACGACCCCTCCAGGAGCGTCACCCGGACCGGCTCGTTGCGCAGATAGAACGCCGCCGACAGTCCCGCGATGCCACCCCCGACGATGACCACATGGGGCTTCCCGCCCGCCTGATCCCGTTCGCTCCCAGCCATTCCACCAGCTCCTTCATGGTTACGGTGTCGTAGATCCGTCCCGGCGCCGACGGACGGCCCTGGGACAGGTTTTGGCAGTCTGGCCGGGGGCCCCCGAACCCCGGTCGAGGGCGGCTGGACCCTCGGCCTCAGGGCGGGTCTTTCGGAAAGACCCGCCTTAGACGGCGGGGGTGCCGAACCAGCGGTGGAGGGCCTCGGTGAGGTCGTCGGTGCTGCCGGGGGAGGTCCAGGCGACGTAGCCGTCGGGGCGGATGAGGACGGCGTCGAGTGCGGGGCCCTGGCCCGGGCCGTGGTCGGTGGTCCAGGTGCCGGTGACGGTGTCGACGCGGTCGGCGAGGTCCCGGGCGGCCCCGCCCGTGGTGGCGCCCGTGGTGTCCCGCGTGCCGTCCGTGGTGACGAGCAGGCCGCGCCCGGAGTGCAGCAGATCGGCGATGCGGGTGCGGGTGCCGTCGGGGAGGGTGAGTTCGCGGTCGGGCGGCATGCGCAGGCCGAGCAGCGGGTGGTCGCCCTTGCCCAGGTCGTAGCGCACGCCGAGGTTGCTCAGCATGCCGGCCAGGTGCCCGGCGGCGTCCTCGTGGGAGACCAGTTCGGCCATGATGTCGCGGACCGGGTCCATGTCCTCCCCGGTGAGCCGCAGTTCGATCGCCGCGCGGGCGTTGCGCGCCAACTGCTCCCCGATGGGATGGCGTTCGGCGTGGTACGTGTCGAGGAGTCCCTCGGGTGCCCAGCCCTTGACCGTCGCCGCCAGCTTCCAGCCGAGGTTCACCGCGTCCTGGACCCCCACGCTCAGGCCCTGGGCCATGGCCGGGGGCTGCACGTGCGCGGCGTCGCCCGCCAGGAACACCCGGCCGCGCCGGTACGCGGCGGCGGCCCGCGAGGCGTCGGTGAAGCAGCTGATCCAGCGGCACGTCCCGTGGTGGATGGACTCGCCGGTGAGCCGCTGCCAGGCGTCGGCGAGGTGGGTGAAGGTGAGGGAGTCGCGATCGCGCGGCGGCGTCCCGGCCTCGTGGACCACGACCCGGGTGACGCCGTTCTCCAGGTCCATCGCCATGACCATGCTGCCGCCCGGCAGGTCCTCTCCGATGCGCCGCTTGCGGGTGTCGATCCCGGTGACGTCGGCGGTGAGGAAGCCGCGCCGGCCGTCGGTTCCGGGGAAGCCGATTCCGGCCAGCTTGCGGACGGAACTGCGCCCGCCGTCGCAGCCGATCAGGTAGCGGGCCGTTTCCTCCTGGTGGCCGTCGGGGCCGTCGACGGCCATCCCGATGCCCTCGTCGGTCTCGTGGAAGCCGGTCACCTCGTAGCCGCGCAGGATCGGCACGCCGAGCTCGGTCACCCAGCCCTCCAGCATCCGCTCGGTGCGGAACTGGGAGACGCCCCGGTGCCCGTGGTGGTCCTCCGCCAGCATGCCGAGGTCGATCCGCACCCCGCCGAAGTGGCTGTCGGCGGGCTCGGTCCCGCCGAGCCGGCCGAGCAGGCCCCGCTGGTCGAAACACTCGGCGGTGCGTTTGGTGAAACTCGCGCCGCGCGACTCCCTGGGCGGGGCGGGGAGCCTTTCGTAGATCACGACGTCCACGCCGCGGAGTTTGAGTTCGCCTGCGGTCATCAGCCCGACCGGGCCCGCGCCGACGACGATTACATCCCTGGCCATGCGTACGCTCCTCTTCTGCTGGGGGTTCCGTCGATGCCGCCGGTCGCGGTCACCGGTCGGCGGGCTGCGGGACGCGCGTCGTGCCGAACCAGCGGTGGAGGGCCTCGGTGAGGTCGTCGGTGCTGCCGGGGGAGGTCCAGGCGACGTAGCCGTCGGGGCGGATGAGGACGGCGTCGAGTGCGGGGCCCTGGCCCGGGCCGTGGTCGGTGGTCCAGGTGCCGGTGACGGTGTCGACGCGGTCGGCGAGAGCCTGCGTGAGCTGTCGGGAGGCGCCGTCCGTCGTGTCGTCCGTGGTGACGAGCAGGCCGCGCCCGGAGTGCAGCAGATCGGCGATGCGGGTGGGGGTGCCGTCGGGAAGGGTGAGTTCGCGGTCGGGCGGCATGCGCAGGCCGAGAAGCGGGTGGTCGCCCTTGCCCAGGCCGTAACGGATGCCGAGGCCGCTCACGATCCCGGCGACCTGTTCCGCCGCTCCCTTGTGGGACAGCAGCTCGCCCATGACCTCGCGGACCGGGTTCATGGTGTCCTCGCCGAGGTAGATCTTCCCTGCCGCGCGCGCATTGCGGATCAACTCCCGGCCTACCGGGTGGCGTTCGGCGTGGTAGGTGTCCAACAGCCCCTCGGGCGCCCATCCCTTGACCGTCGCCGCCAGCTTCCAGCCGAGGTTCGCGGCGTCCTGCAGTCCGGCGCTGAGCCCCCAGGCGGCCAGCGGCGGGATCTCGTGCGCGGCGTCGCCCGCCAGGAGCACCCGGCCGCGCCGGTACTCCTCGGCCAGCGCGGCGGAGTTGCCGCAGGCCCACAGCCACTGGGGCTCGGCGTGGTGGATGGACTCGCCGGTGAGCCGCTGCCACGCGTCGGCGACCTGCGCGAACGTCAGCGACTTCGGGTCCGGGCGGGCGGGCAGCGCCAGGTCGTGGATGACGACGCGGAAGCGGCCCTCGCCCAGCGGCGTGCACACCACCATGCTGCCGCCGGGAAGGCGCTCGCCGATGGGCCGGGGGCGCAGGGCGACGCCGGTGATCTCCGCGGTGTACATGCCCCGGGTGGCCTCCCAGCCGGGTGCCGCGATACCGGCCAGCGCGCGGACGGTGCTTCCCGCGCCGTCGCAGCCGACCACGTAGGCGGCGTTCTCCTCGCCGGGGCCGTCCGGGCCGGCGAAGGAGACCACGACGCCCTCGGGGGTCTCGCGCAGTGCGGTCACCTCGTGGCCGCGCCGCACCGGGACGCCGAGTTCCGCCAGCCAGCCGCTCAGCGCCTCCTCGGTCCTGGCCTGGGACAGGCCGAGCACTCCGCTGTGGTCCTCGTCGAGCATGCCGAGGTCGAAGCGGACTCCGCCGAAGTGCCCCATCGGGCCCCAGCGGAACTCGCCCAGCCGGGGGAGCAGCCCGCGCTGGCCGAGGGATTCGGCGGCCCGCCGGTTGAAGCCGAGGGCGCGCGACTCCCCGCTCGGGGCGGGCAGCTTGTCGTAGACGACCACGTCCACTCCGCCCAGGCGGAGTTCCCCGGCCAGCATCAGGCCGACAGGCCCCGCGCCGACCACTATGACGTCAGTTGTTTTCATATTCAGGCCTTCTGCGCTGTGGCAATGGTTGGCCGTTGTGAAGCTACCCAGCGCCATGTTCGACCGCAATGAGTCGAATGCGCGCACCGGTGGAGCGTTCAACCGCGGAATCCATGTACTTGAACACGGAATTGAACGCTTGAACGCCGGGCCCGAATGGCAATGTAGGAGGTGCCCCCGGCTTTCACCTCTTACTAATCTGCGGGCATGAGAAATTCACGGGGCGCCTGAAGCAGAACGCCCCTCACGAAGGGAAAAGACGTGCCGGTCGAGAAGATCGCGCTCATCACGGGCGCCAACAAGGGCATCGGATTCGCCATTGCGCGCCAGCTCGGTGAGCAGGGCGTCGTCGTCCTCGTCGGCGCGCGGGACGAGGTGCTCGGCAAGCAGGCCGCCGACGCGCTGGCCGGCGACGGCATCACCGCGGTGCCGCTCCGGCTCGACGTGACGGACCCGGCCTCCGTGGCCGAGGCCGCCGACGAGATCGACCGGCGGTACGGACGCCTGGACATCCTGGTGAACAACGCCGGCGTCGCAGGCGGTTTCACCGGGGCGTCGAGCGAGGCGACCGCCGCCGACCTGCGGGAGGTCTACGAGACCAACGTCTTCGGCGTGGTCACCGTGACCCACGCACTGCTGCCGCTGCTGCGCCGCTCCCCGGCCGGCCGTGTCGTCAACCTGTCCAGCCACGTGGGCTCGCTGACCCTGAACTCGAACCCGGGGTCCCCGCTGGCGGGCCTCGACATGATCGCCTACCAGTCCTCGAAGACCGCGCTGAACGCGGTCACGGTCGCGTACGCGAAAGAACTGCGCGGGACCCCGATCAAGGTCAACGCCGCCCTCCCCGGAGTGGTGGCTACGGACATCAACCACCACCGCGGTCACCGGACACCGGCCGAAGGAGCGGTGATCGCGGTCCGGCTCGCCCTGCTGGACGAGGCCGGCCCGTCAGGCGAGTGCCTGGCGGACGACGGAACCGTTCCGTGGTAGCGCGGAACGGCATCAACAGAGAAGAGGAATGGCTGTGCTCCAGATCACGATCAGCGACCTCCAGACCATCCTGCACCAGTGCGCTGGCGAGGCCGAGGACGCGCTGCCGCTCGAGCAGGCGCCCGACCGTCCCTTCGACGAGCTGGGGTACGACTCCCTCGCGCTGCTCGAGACGCACAGCAGGATCGAGCGGGACTTCGGCGTCGAGCTCTCCGAGGACGAGGTCGGCCTGATGAACACCGCCCGGGAACTCGTCGACTTCGTCAACTCGCTGCTGCAGCTGAAGGTGATGTCGGCGGTCTGATCCCCCGGAGGAGCGAGGCCGTTCGCGGCCATCACAACCGATCGTCGCGCCGGGCGGGGACCCGGCGGACAACAGACATGGAGAGAGACAGTGACGGTTGAGGGAACGATCCTGGTGCTGGGCGGTACCGGCCGGCAGGGCGGGGCGGTGGCCCGCGAACTGCTGCGGCGCGGACGGACCGTGCACGCCCTGGTCCGCGACCCGGGCAAGGAGGAGGCGCGGGCGCTCGGGGAGGCGGGCGCAATCCTGGTCCGCGGCGACCTGGACGACGAGGCGTCGCTGTCGGCGGCGATGAAGGACGTCCACGGGGTGTTCAGCGTCCAGACGTTCCGGGGCCCCGGCGGGGTCGAGGCGGAGGAGCGCCAGGGCAGGGCGGTGGCCGACGCCGCGGTCCGCGCCGGAGTGCGGCACTTCGTCTACAGCTCGGTCGGGGGCGCGGACCGCGACACCCGGGTCCCGCACTTCGAGAGCAAGCTGAAGATCGAGCAGTACCTGCGGACGCTCGATCTGCCGACGACGGTGCTGCGGCCGGTCGCGTTCCACGACATCCTCCTCGACATAGCCCCGCGCGCGGTGGAGGGCGAGCTCGTTCTGTCCATGTGGCTGGACCCGGAGACGTCGGTGCAGCTCATCGCGCCGAGCGACATCGGCAAGTTCGCCGCGGACGCCTTCGAGAACCGGGACGCCTGGCTCGGCCGGGTGGTCGAGATCGCCGGTGACGACCTGACCGGACCGCAGATGGCCGCTGCGTTCGAGGCCGTGTCCGGAGTCCCGACCCGCTTCCGGCAGCTGCCCATCGAGCCGCTGCGCGCGGCCCGCGAAGACCTCGCCAACATGTTCGACTGGTTCGAGCGCGACGGCTACCACGCCGACCTGCCCGAACTGCGCCGGATCAGGCCGGACCTCGTCTCCCTGGAGAGCTGGCTGCGCGACAACTGGACCGCCCCCCTGGTGGCGTCCCGACGCTGACCGGTGGCGGTCACATGAAGATCGGATCGCGGGTGCGGGTGCGCTTGAGTTCGAAGAACCCGTCGGTCGCGGCCACGGCGAGGACACCGTCCCACAGCTTCACCGCGGCCTCGCCGCGCGGGGTCGGCGTCACCACGGGGCCGAAGAACGCCACGTCCCCCACCGCGATGACAGGGGTGCCCACATCGGTGCCGACGCGGCCGATGCCGTCGTGGTGCGAAGCGCGCACCGCGGCGTCGAACGCGTCGGACCCGGCCGCGTCGGCCAGGGCGGGGTCGAGGCCCGAGGCGGCCAGGGCCGCCTCGTACGTGGCTCGTTCCTTGGGCGCCTTCTCCAGGTGGAACCGGGTGCCGAGTTCGGCGTACAGCCGGCCCAGCACCTCGGACCCGTACGCGCGCTCGGCGGCGGCGCAGACCCGTACCGGCTCCATGCGCAGCGCCAGGTTCCGGTGCCAGCGCTCGGGCAGGTCGGCGCGCCCCTCGTTGAGCACGGTCAGGCTCATGATGTGCCAGCGCAGTTCGAGGGGCCGCTGCCGCGCGATCTCGAGGATCCAGCGGGAGGTCAGCCACGCCCAGGGACAGGTCGGGTCGAACCAGAAATCCACCGGGGTCGGGGTGTCGTGCGGCAACGTCGGCCTCCTTGTTGGGGTCTGCGGTCGGGGATCAGTAGTTTCCGAGGCCGCCGCAGACGTTGATCGCCTGCGCGGTCACGGGCGCCGCCGCGTCGGAGACCAGGTAGGAGACGAGGCCGGCCACCTCCTCGGGGGTGGAGTAGCGGCCGAGCGGGATCTTCGCCTCGAAGCGCTCGAGGATCGCCTCCTCGGTCGTCTCGAAGTGGGCGGCGTAACCCTGCCGCACCCGCTGCGCCATCGGGGTCTCCACGTAGCCGGGGCAGACGGCGTTGACCGTGACGCCCGTCTTCGCGAGCTCGAGCCCCAGCGCCTTGGTGAAGCCGATGACACCGTGCTTGGACGCCGAGTAGGGGGCGCCGAGGACGACGCCCTGCTTGCCGCCGGTCGAGGCGATGTTGATGATCCGGCCCCAGCCGCGCTCGACGGGGTTCCCCGCCTTGAGCACCGCGCGCGTCATCAGGAAGACGCTGTTCAGGTTGGTGTCGATCACGTCGTACCAGAGCTCGTCCTCGATCTCCGCGGTCGCGCCGCCGCCGCTGCGCCCGGCGTTGTTGACGAGGATGTCGACCCGTCCGTACCGCTCCACGACCGTGTCGACGAGGCGGGCGACGTCGTCGGGCTTCCGGACGTCGGCGGCCAGGCCGTCGGCCTCGTGGCCGGCCGCCCGGAGCTTGTCGACCGTCTCCTGGACGGTCTCGGGGTTCCGCGCGCAGAGGAAGACCCTGAGCCCCTGGCCCGCGAGGTTCTCGGCGATGGCCAGGCCGATTCCGCTCGTCCCACCGGTGATCAGCGCCACCTGCTGCTCGTTGTCCGCCATTCCGCCTGCTCCTTCTCCGGGTGTATGTAGGGTCGGAACAAGCTGACAAAGAAGGCCGGATTACCGGTCGAGCGCCGGTAGAGGTACCCCCGTTCAACCGCCCAAATTCTCCGGTTGAACGTTCGGGGAAAAATTCAATAAAGGCCGGGAGTTGCGGGTCCGAGAAGCGTCGACCTAGTGTCTGGAATCCACGAATAAGGCGCTCTGGAAGGAAAGCCATGCCCGAATCGTCCGAGGTCCGCGACCAGTCGCTCTCGTACTCGCTGCTCGATCTCATTCAGGGGGCCGTGGTCACCCAGGCGATTTCCGTAGCGGCCAAGCTCGGTATTGCGGACGTGCTCGCCGACGGACCGCTGCCCGTCGAGGACATCGCCAAGCGCGTCGGAGCCGACGCCAAGGCGACCCACCGGATCCTGCGCGCGCTCGGCGGCCACGGCCTGTTCGCGGTCCGTCCTGACGGCCGGTTCGAGCAGACGCCGCTTTCCGACAAGCTCCGTGACGACGCCCCGGACTCGATGCGCGGATTCGCCCTGCTGATGAGCCACCCGCTGCTGTGGGAGGAGTGGGGCCACCTGTTCACCACCGTGGAGACCGGCGAGCCCAACCTGCCCAAGCTGCGCGGCATGGGCGCGCTGGACTTCTTCCAGGCGACCCCCGAATACATGGGCGTCTTCTTCCGCGCGTTCGGCGAGCTCTCGGAGTCGGAGACCGACCCGATCCTGGCCGCCTACGACTTCTCCCGGTTCGGCACCGTGGTGGACGTCATCGCGGGCCGCGGCAGCCTGCTCGCGGGCATCCTCCAGCAGGCGCCGGACACCAAGGGCGTGCTGTTCGACTCCGAGGTCGCGACCGCGGACTCGCCGGCGCTCTTCGAGGCGGCCGGCGTCGCGGACCGGCTCACGATCGAGCACGGCGGCCCCCTCGACAAGCTGCCGTCGGGCGCCGACGCCTACGTCTTCAAGCACATCATCCACGACTTCTCCGAGGAAGACGCCGTGACCGCGCTGCGCAACGCGCGCGAGGCGATCGGCCCCGACGGCAAGCTGCTCGTCATCGAGTACGTGCTGCCCGAGAACAACGAGCACCACCTCGGCCACACCATCGACCTCTGGCTGATGCTCATGCTCGGCGCCCAGGACCGCACGCTCGCCCAGTACACCGAGCTGTTCGCCAAGGCCGGCTTCAAGGTCACCAGGGCCGTCCCCACCACCGCGCCGATCTCGATCATCGAGGCGATCCCGGCCTGATACCGGCGGGCGAAGCCGGTCCCCCCCATTGCAGAAGTCGAGGCTCAGGACAGGAAAACATGGAAACCGATGTCATCGTGATCGGTGCAGGTCCCGCGGGGCTGACGCTCGCGGCCGAACTCCGCCTCGGCGGTGCCGACGTCGTCGTCTTCGAGCAGCGGGCGGAGCGGAGCTGGGAGTCGCGCGGCATCGGCTTCACCGCCCGCGCCACCGAGATGTTCCACCAGCGCGGGATCCTCGAACGCCTGGAGAACATCGAGATCACCCGGCAGGGGCACTTCGGCGGCATCCCGATCGACTACGGGGTGCTGGAGGGCTCGCACTTCGGAGTGCGCGGCGCGCCCCAGTACAAGATCGAGGAAATGCTGGAGAACCGGGCGCTGGAGCTGGGCGTGTCCCTGCGCCGCGGCTACGAGCTCATCGGCCTGACCGACACCGGGGACGGCGTCACGGCGGTCGTGGAGGGGCCGCAGGGCCCCGAGGAGTTCACCGCCCGCTACCTGGTGGGCTGCGACGGCGGGCGGAGCACCGTCCGCCGCCTGGTGGGCATCGAGTTCGCCGGCTCCGACGCCACCCGCGAGATGTACCTGGCGGACGTCAGCGGCTGCGACATCAAGCCGCGGATGATCGGGGAGCTGCTGCCGAACGGCATGGTCATGGCGGCGCCGCTGGAGCAGGGCTACACCCGCATCATCGTCTGTGAGAACGGGACGCCGCCGGACCGGAACCGCGAAGTGACCTTCACCCAGGTCGCGGACGCCTGGCAGCGGCTGACCGGCGACTCGATCCACCACGGCGAGGCGCGCTGGGTGAGCAGCTTCACCGACGCCACCCGCCAGGCCACCGAGTACCGGCGCGGCCGGGTCCTGCTGGCCGGGGACGCCGCGCACATCCACCTCCCCGCCGGCGGGCAGGGGCTGAGTGTCGGCGTGCAGGACGCCTTCAACCTCGGCTGGAAGCTGGCGGCGACGGTCAAGGGGTGGGCCCCCGAGGGCCTGCTGGACACCTACCACGCCGAGCGCCACCCGGTGGGAGCGCGGGTGCTGCGCAACACGCTCGCCCAGGGGACGCTCAACCTCACCGGCAGGTCCGTCGAGCCGCTGCGGACCGTCATGGCGGAGCTCATCGCGCTCCCCGCGGTGGCACGCCACCTGTCCGGCACGGTGAGCGGCTTCGACGTCGCCTACGGGGGCGACGAGCCGGACGGCCCCCGGGCCGACCGGCCGGCGCACCCCCTGCTCGGTACCCGGATGGCCGATCGCGAGCTGGAGCTCGCCGACGGCGGCCACGACCGGATCGCGCGCCTGCTGCACCCGGCCCGGGGCGTCCTGATCACCGCCGACGCCTCGGACGACACGAGCCGTACCGCCGCCGGGTGGTCCGACCGGGTCGACGTGGTCCGGGTGAAGAGCTTCCCCGCCGGACCGGAGGAGGGCGGCGCCGAGACCGAGTCGGTGCTCGTCCGCCCCGACGGCTACATCGCCTGGACGGCGCCCGACGGAGGCGGTCTCACGGCCGCGCTGCGGCGCTGGTTCGGCGAGCCCTAGGGCGGGTCCCAGAGGCCCCCGTTACCGAGAGGAGAAGGAACGTGACCGAGAACGCGCTACGCGAGACGGAACACGAGATCAACGTATCCGCCCCTGCCGAACTGGTGTACGCCCTGGTCGCGGACGTGGCCAGGTGGCCGGAGATCTTCCCCCCGACCGTGCACGCCGAGGTCGTCGAGAAGGACGGCGACACGGAGCTGATCCGGCTCTGGGCGACCGCCAACGGCACCGCCAAGACCTGGACCTCCCGGCGCGTGCACGACCCGGAGGGCATGAGCGTGACGTTCCGTCAGGAACGGTCGCAGCACCCGGTCGGGGCCATGGGGGGCGCGTGGGTGGTGGAGCCCGTCTCCGACACCTCGTGCCGCGTGCTCCTGCTGCACGACTTCCGCGCGGCGACCGACGACCCCGCCGACCTGGACTGGATCAGCGAGGCGGTCGACCGCAACAGCGCGTCGGAGCTTCAGGCGCTGAAGGCGAGCGCCGAGGCCGCCGGCCCCGACGAGCTCATCACCTTCGACGACACCGTGACGGTCGACGGGAACGGCAAGGACGTCTACGACTTCCTCAACGAGGCGCAGCTCTGGCAGGAGCGGCTGCCGCACGTCGCCCGGGTGTCGCTGGAGGAGGACGAGCCCGGGCTCCAGATCCTGGAGATGGACACCCGCACGAAGGACGGCAGCACCCACACCACGCGGTCCGTGCGGGTGTGCCGGTCGGCGACGGCCATCGTGTACAAGCAGATCGTCCTGCCCGCGCTGATGACGCTGCACACCGGGCGCTGGCTCATCGAGGAGCGCGACGGCGGCGGGGTGTCGGTGACGTCGCGGCACACGGTGCGGATCAACACCGGGAACATCGCCAAGGTCCTCGGCGAGGACGCGACGGTGCAGACCGCGCAGGAGTTCGTCCGCACCGCCCTGAGCGGCAACAGCCTGGCCACCCTGGGCCTCGCGAAGGCCTACGCCGAGGGCGTCGGCGGCGGGCGCACGGCGCGGTGAACCCGTCCCGGGCGGATGCGCAGGTCGTCATCGTCGGTGCGGGCCCCGTCGGGCTCCTGCTGGCCTGCGAGCTGAGGCGGGCCCGGGTCCAGGCGGTCGTCGTGGAGCGGCTGGCCGGTCCGATGACGGAGTCCCGGGCCAGCCAGCTCACCACGCGGACCGCCGAACTGCTGCACGAGCGCGGCTTCGACGCGCTGCTCGCCGGGGCCGCGCACGAGCCGCGTACGCACTTCGGCGGGCTGGGCTTCGTACTCTCCCGCGTCGACAGTGCCTACGCGGGCAACTGGAAGGTGCCCCAGTACCGCACGGAGGCCGCCCTGGGCGAGCGCGCCGTCGAGCTGGGCGCGACCGTGCTGCGCGCGCACGAATTGACCGGGCTCGCCCAGGGGCCGGACCACGTCCTGTGCGGGATCCAGGGCCCCGACGGCCCTCTGGAGATCCGGGCCGAGTACGTGGTGGGCTGCGACGGGGCCCACAGCACCGTGCGCCGGCTGGCCGGGTTCCCCGTGACGGCCACGGCCGCGACGAAGGAACTGCTGCGGGCCGACCTCACGGGACTGCGCATCCGCGACCGCCGGTTCGAACGCCTCGCCGGCGGCTTCGCGGTCGCGGCGACCCGTGACGGCGTCACCCGGGTGATGGTGCACGCGTTCGGCACCGGAGTGGCCGAACGCACGGACCCGCCCGGGTTCGGGGAGGTCGTCCACGCCTGGGAGCAGGTGACCGGAGAGGACATCTCCGCCGCCGCCCCCCTGTGGCTGGACGCATTCGACAACGCCAGGGGACAGGCCGACACCTACCGGCGCGGTCGCGTCCTGCTCGCCGGCGACGCCGCCCACTGGCATCCGCCGGTGGGCGGGCAGGCGCTCAACACCGGGCTCCAGGACGCGGTCGACCTGGGCCGCGCACTCGCCGGGACCGTGCACGGCCGGGCCGCGCCCGGATCCCTCGACATCTACCACGACCGACGGCATCCCGTCGCGGCCCGTGTGCTCGACCACGTCGCAGCCCAGGAACAGCTGATGCTCGCAGGCCCCGAGGCCGAGCCGCTGCGCGCGGTCCTCTCCGAGCTGATCGGCCTCGACCGGGTCCGCGCCCATCTGACGGCGATGGCCGGCAACCTCGACCACCGGATTCGACCGAACGACACGTATGGAAGGCAGGAAGACAGTGCAGGACTTTGACACAGACGTGATCATCGTGGGGGCGGGCCCCACGGGGCTCATGCTCGCGGGCGAACTGCGCCTGAAGGGCGTCCGGGCCGTCGTGCTGGAGCGGCTGACCGAGCCGATGCGGCAGTCGCGCGCCCTCGGCTTCTCGGCCCGGACGATGGAGGAGTTCGGCCAGCGCGGACTGCTGGAGCAGTTCGGCGACATGGGCGTCATCCCCTTCGGTCACTTCGGCGGGATGCCCCTGGACTACACCGTCATACCGGGCGGCAACTTCGGCGTGCGCGGGGTGCCGCAGGCGTTCACCGAGGCGATCCTCAACAAGTGGGCGGCCGGCCTCGGCGCCGACGTCCGCCGCGGCTGGGAGCTCAGCGGGCTGACCGACGGTGACGACGGCGTCGTGGTGACGGCGGACACCCCCGAGGGCCCGCGCACCCTGCGCGCCCGTTACGTCGTCGGTGCGGACGGCGCGCGCAGCGTCGTCCGCAAGCTGTCCGGCATCGACTTCCCCGGCTACGAGGCCACCCTCGAGATGCTGATGGCCGACGTCACCGACGTCCAGGTGCGGCTGCGTCCCACCGGCGAGCTCGGCGACACGGGCATGGTCGTCGTGCTCCCCGTCGGCCCGAACACCACGCGCGTCGTCGTCTTCGAGCGCGGCGCGGGCGTGCGTCCGACGTCGGAGCCCCCCACCTTCCAGGAGGTGGCCGACTCATTCAAGCGCGTGACCGGCGAGGACATCAGCAGCGGCACCCCGGTGTGGCTCAGCTACTTCACCGACTCCAGCCGCCAGGCCGCCGAGTACCGCAAGGGCCGGGTCTTCCTCGCGGGCGACGCGGCGCACATCCACATGCCGATCGGCGCTCAGGGCATCAGCGCGGGCGTAGGCGACGCCGTCAACCTCGGCTGGAAGCTCGCCGCCGTGATCCAGGGCCACGCCCCGGACGGCCTGCTCGACACCTACCACACCGAGCGCCACCCCGTCGGGGCCCGCATCCTGGCCAACACCCTCACCCAGCGCAGCCTGTACCTCGGCGGCCCCGAGATGGAGCCGATGCGGGCGGTCTTCGCCGAACTGATGGCGTACGACGACGTCCGCAAGCTCCTGGTCGGCATGGTCACCGGCCTCGACATCGCCTACGACGGCGCCGCGGGCGAGCACCCGCTGCACGGCCGCCGGCTGCCGAACTTCGGGCTCACGGCCGGCTCGGACGGCGAGACGACCGCCTACGAACTCCTGCACGGCGGGCGCGGCTTCGTCCTCGACCTGCGCGGCGGCAGCGAGCTGAGCGCCGCCGCGGAGCCGTGGACGGACCGGATCGACGTCGTCACCACGGACTCCCGGCCCGAGGGCGCGCTCGCGGACGTCGAGGCGCTGCTGGTCCGTCCGGACGGCTACATCGCCTGGATCGGCTCCGGCGGCTCCGGGACGGCCGGCCTGACGGACGCCCTGAACCGCTGGTTCGGCGCTCCCCGCGACACCCACTGAGACAGACACGACGCCCCGCCGTCGCGGGCGCTCTACCGCTACCGAGGAGACACCATGCCGTTCATCAACCCCGAAGACGGGCACCTGACCGTCCTCAACCTGTTCAAGACCGACACCCGCGCGCGCGTGGACACGCTCGTCACGGAGATGAAGAAGATCGTCGACGTCGCGGCGTACCCCGGCTGGATCTCCAGCACGGTGCACCGCGGCGAGCACACGCCGGGCACCTTGAACTTCATCCAGTGGCGCGGCATGCAGGACCTGGAGTCGCGCTACAACGACAGCGAGTTCAAGCACCACACCGTGCCGGTCTTCCGGGAGATCACCAACTACGTCCGCCTGATGCAGACCGAGGTGGAGCTGAGCCAGCGCCACCCCGGCGTCGACGTCACCGAGGTCTCGCCCGACCGCGACGACTACACGGTCGTCGAGATCCTCGGCGTCACCCCCGGCGAGCAGGGTGCCCTGGTCGCCGCGCAGGGCACCGCCCACTCCTGGCTGGTGGACGTCCCCGGCTACCGCTCGCAGAGCGTCATGCGCGGTATCCGCTCCCGCAACCTGGAGGGCGGCGAGGGCACCCTGGCGACCGTGGGCACGGACAACGACTTCGTCGTCGTCTACTCCCAGTGGGACGGCAAGGAGTCCTACGACGCCTTCCGCACGCTGGCCGAGTCCGAGTGGCCGTCCGCCCGGCGCGGGTTCCAGGACAAGCGCGACTCGCTGACGGTGAGCGCCGACTGGAACGGCTACCGCGCCGTCCACACCCGGTCCGCCGAGCAGCCCGTGAAGGTCTGACCCCCCGCACACCGACCACGCGTAGGGCCCCAGGGGTCCCGCCACGGGCCCAACGCGTGGTCCGTACTTACGCGGCGATCTCGTCCCAGTGCCACTGGGAGTCGAACGAGGCGATCTCGATGTCCGCCCCGCCGGCCACCAGCGCGGCGGCCAGGCTCGTCGCCTTGGCGATGAACCCGGAGGTCCGGTGCGCCGCCAGCAGGTCCTGCTCGTCGAAGGGCAGCCCCTCGCAGCGCAGCAGCCGCAGGTCCATGAACCCGTTGAACTGCCGGCCCAGCACCTCCACCGGCTGCGGACTGCGGACGGTGAAGCGCACCCGGGCCGCGACGTGGCCGTTGTGGTGCTGGTCGGAGTAGTACGCGATGTCCGGGATCACCGGCGGCACGAAGTGGTCCCGTGCCGCGATCTCGGGGACCTTCGGGAGGTTCCCGACCAGGAAGTGCCACGAGTTGTACTGCATCCGCGAGGAGATGGCCCACGCGGTGTCGGCCAGGTGCGAGGCGGAGCCGCCGAAGAACCGGCGGGCCTCCTGCGACGGGACGACACAGCAGAAGAAGTGCGGGATGTCCCACGCGGCGATCTTGGGGAACTCCTCCGAGCGCAGCGCCGCGATCAGCGCGGGCAGCGACCGCATCCCGCGGCTCATCGCGAAGTCGGCGTCGAACACCTCCGTCGCCGCGCGCACGGTCTCGTACACCAGGGACTCCAGGCCCGAGCCGTACCCGCCGTGCGGTTCGGCCAGCCAGCCCGGCGACGCCTCGAGGTCCGCGGTCAGCTCGGCGAAGGTGCCACCCCGGACCGGGAGCCGCTCGCGCACGCGTGCGCAGAGCGCGGCCTCCAGCTGCCGTGCGTCGTCCTTGACGGGACCGGCGACCCGCTCGATCTTGTGCATCAGCGGGCCGTAGATCTCACGGTAGAGCTGCACGCTCCCCATGAGTTCCCGGCGCCGTGCGGCCAGCGCCTGTGCGAGTTCGCCGAGCGCGGCCACCCCGTGCGAGGCCGGCGCCGGCACGGGGGGCAGCGTTCCGGAGGCCGCGTTGTACGCCGTACGCGTCCGCTCGAAGAGGAGGGCCACGTGGTCCAGCGTGAGCTGGGTCCCGTTGGCCTCCTCGATACGGGCGTACCCGGCCGACCGCACCAGCAGCGTCAGGCAGACGACCAGGAGCACGTCGCTGTCCGACCACAGCTCCAGAGGAACCGACGCCAGGCTGCTCAGCGCGCAGTCGGGGTGACCCGGCCGGAGCGTCTTGCCCGTCAGCGTGTTCTGGTCGCGGAAATTGGTGTACTGGCGTCCACCTGCGTAGAGGATGAACGGGGCGGTTCTGATCGCCGCCTCCGTCAGGTCCTCCAGCAGGCCACGCCGGCCGTCGGCGCCGGCCGCCATCAGCCACTGGCGGCAGTCGGCGACCGACGCGTCCCACCGGTCGGCGGCCAGGGCCAGCTCGACCTGGTAGTCCGCCAGGTCCTCGGCGGACCACGGAACCCGCAGTACGCCGTCGACCAGGTCGGCCTCGCCGCTCAGCGGGCCCTTCGACGGGACCCGGACGACGACCCGGCCGCTCTTGTCGAGTCCGATCTCGCCGAGGAACGCCGTGGCGGCGCCCTCGGCCCGGTCGGTGGGCCGGTCGCCCCGCCAGGACCGGCCGACCAGGACCTTCAGTGCGGTCTCGTCCTCGACGGGCAGTGCCCGCAGCTGGATGTCCGCCGGAACGTGCCCGGCGAGCGTGAGCAGCGTGTCCACGGCCGTGGCCAGGTCCGGTGCGGCGGTCGCCCGCCGCCAGGTCTGCTTGAGGAGTCCCGGGAACCCGGCGTCCTCGGGGGTCAGGTAGTCGGGTTCGCCCGCGGCGCCGGCCGGCCGGCCGAGCCTGCTGGGCCGGCGGCTCTGTCGCGCCTTGGCCAGGGCGGCCCTGCGGGGGAGCCTGTCGTCCCGCTCGGTGGGGAGAGTCATGAAGATCCCCTCACCGTCAGGTCGACGTGGTCCCACATCCGGGCCTCGGTGGCGGTCCAGTCCTCGTCCACGTAGATGCAGTCGACGGGGCAGACCATCACGCACACCGGGCAGCCGGAGCAGAGTTCGGGGACGATCACGACGTTGAGCCCGTCATCGAAGATCGCCCCGAACTCGGGCGGGCAGCTGCGCACGCACGTGTCACACGTGATGCACTCCGACGTCTCGATGCGGCGCGGCGGCTTCCGCCAGTTCTCATCGCGGGACTGCCGCGCGATCCGCTCGGTACGGGCTGTGGTGGCTACGGAGGGAGTGTCTTTTACCCACGGCATGGTGTCTCACCTTCACAAGAGGGGGCCCGTCAGCGGGACTGCGCGGTGATCGCGTCCGAGATGCCGTCCCACAGCCGCGTCCGGGCCGCGAGCGCGCGGTCGATGGTGTCCTGGCACTCGGCCCACTTGACCTCGTCGTCGCCGCACAGGTCGGCGAGCATCTGCATCGCCATCGGGGTGTGCTCCTCGGCGTCCACCTGGATGTGCCGCCGCAGGTAGTCGACGAAGGTGGACAGCGTGCCGTGGCCGGCGTTGAGGGCCGCGACCTGGTCGAACATGTCGGGGATCAGGTCCTCGCGGCCGAAGGCGAACGCCGCGGCCTGGCAGTGCACGGGGGAGTGGTCGATGAAGTCCCAGGTCGTGCCCACGAATTCGGCCACCGACTGCGGAACGCCCGCCTCCTGAAGCGCGTCCGGGACGGAACGCCCTTCGCGCAGCAGGGCGATGAAGGCGTCGATGCGCGAAGTGTCGGCGCCCGACTGGCGCATGCCGTCGAGGTAGAGCTCGAAGTGGCTGATGAAGCCGTCGCCGAGCTCGTCGCTCTCCTCGACGAGGACGATGTCGTTGATGAGGCGGCGGCTCCCGGTGAGGGCCGACGGCACCCACGGCACCTCGACGCAGGTCAGGCGGCGCTGGAGGGACTTGAGCAGCGACATGAAGTCCCACACCGCGAACACGTGGTGCTCCATGAACGTGACGACCGCGTCCACGCTGGTCAGCTGGTGGTAGATCGGGTGGCCGAGGACCTTCTGACGGGACGGCTGGATGGCGTCCTTGAGCGTCTCGATAGCCGGGTTGGTGCCATCCCATTCGTACCGCGACATAGTGGTTTGCTCCTTATTTTCGGGTGTAGGTCGGCTGCGGACATGCAGCGGGGGCTGGTGCGGCAAGGGGGGCGCGGGGCGCGCAGGTGCGGGAGGGTGCAGGGGTGATCAGAAGGCACCGAAGTACTCGCGGTGCTCCCACTCGGTGACGCCGCCCGCGGTGCTCCCGGGGAGCTCGGCCGCGGACCAGGCGTCGAACCTGGCGGCCTCGCTCTCCTTCAGCTTCGCCAGGCAGGCCTTGAGCGGCGCGCCGAGCAGCCGCTCGGCGCTGTCGCCGGAGCGGAACGCCTCCAGCGCCTCGCGCAGGGAGCGCGGCAGCGGCGGGTGGGGGCTGCGGTCGGACGGAACGCCGGAGAGCAGCCCTTCGAGGCCCGCGTGCAGCTGGGAGGCGATGGCCAGGTAGGGGTTGGCGCACGGCTCCCCGATCCGGTTCTCGACATGGGTCGAGCTGCCGCCGCTGAGCACCCGGACCATCGCGCTGCGGTCCTCGAACCTCCAGTCGACCGAGGTCGGGGCGAGCGTGAACTCCGGGGCCAGCCGACGGTAGCCGTTCACGGTCGGAACGGACAGCAGGCAGAACTCGCGGGCGCGGGAGAGCAGGCCGCCGATGTAGGCCTCGCCCTCGGCGGAGATGGCGTCCTGCAGGCCGTCGCCTTCGGCGAACAGGTTCCGGCCGGTCTTCGTGCTGGTGACGGACTGGTGGAGGTGCCAGCCGCTGGGGTCGAAGCTCTCCAGGCGCGGCAGCGTCATGAACGACGCGTGGTAGCCGCGGCGCCGGCACTCCTGCTTGAGCTGGGTGCGGAGCAGGAGCATCGCGTCGGCGGCGTCCAGCGCCGACATCGGGTTGAAGGTCGTCTCGAGCTGTCCGGGGCCCGACTCGTGCTCGAACGAGCGCAGCGGCAGGCCGAGCTGCATGAGCATCGCGGCCAGCGGGTCGGCGACGTCGGACACCGAGTCGTAGGAGCTGTCGAGGTTGAACTGGTAGCCGGGATTCACCGCCTCCACCTCGGGGGCCGCTCCCTGCAGGCCGAAGCCGTTGCCGGCGTTGCCCACCGGGCCGCCGGTCAGCCGGGTGAGGTACCACTCGACCTCGAGGCCGATGACCGGCGACAGGTCGTGCCGGGCGTACTCGGCGAGGACCCGGTGCAGGACGCCCCGGGCGGAGAGCGGGTGCGCAGTGCCGTCGCGCAGGTACTCGTTCCCGAGCACCCAGGCGGTCCTCGGCCCGCTCCTGGGCAGCACTTGGAACGTGCGCGGATCGGGGACGAGTACGAAGTCGCCCGCACCGAGCAGTTCGGCGACCCCCACGCCGGCGTCGGCGAGGAAGTCGACGGCGACGGCGTGGCCGGTGTCGAAGAGGAACGGCCCGGCGCTGAAGTCCATGCCGTTGCGCAGCACCGAGCGGAACACGTTCGCGGGCACCGTCTTGGACCGGGCGAGGCCGTGCGGGTCGCAGAACACGACCCGGACGAGATCGACCTCGTCCAGCTGCAGTTCGACCTGCTCGGCCGCGGCGGCCTGCCGGTCGTCCCAGAGTCCGAACTCGGCGACGAACGAGGGGCGTCCGACGCCCCCGCCGTCATCGCCGTACTGGGACCACGACCTGGAAACCATGATCAATTACCTTCCGTAGGGACGCCGCGGCGCGTCAGGGTGAGGCCGAGTGCCGCCTGGAGGAGCTCGGCGGCCGAGAACACGAGATCGTCGATGTCGACCCGGCCCACCACGGGCTCGGCGGCGGCGAGCGAAGGGCGGCCGGCGCCGCTGTCGTCGCTGTACGGGGACCACGACCTGGAAACCATGATCATTTTCCTTCCGTTGTGATGCCGGGGGGAGACAGGGTGAGGCCGAGCGCCGCCTCGAGGAGTTCGGCGGCCGAGAGCACGAGGTCGTCGTCGCCGACCCGGCCCACGAGTTGGAGCCCGACCGGGAGCCCGGCCGGGGTGAGGCCGACGGGCAGCGACAGGGCGGGCTGGCCGGTGAGGTTGAAGGGGTGGGCCGCCGGGGACCACGCGAGCCAGCGCAGGTCCCCCGGGTCGGCGGCCCAGGGCGGGGCGATCGCGTCGGCGGCGAACGGCTCGATCGGGACGGTCGCCATGACCAGCAGGTCGTAGGTCTCCATCACCGAGCCGAGCCGCGTGCGCAGCGCGAGCCGCGCCGCCTCGGCGCGGGCCACCGCGGCGCCGCTGAGGGAGCGCCCGTACCGCACGATCGCGAGCCGGCCCTCGTCGCACCACGGATCGTCCTGCGGTGCGGTGCCGTGCGCGTCGGCGGCGGCCAGGATGTCCACCAGGGCGCCGTACGGGTCGGGGAACGGCACCTCGATGCGGTCGACGCGGTGTCCCAGGGCGGTCAGTACCGGCAGGACGCCCTCGGTGACGTCGCGGACCGCGCCGGACGTCCCCGGGAACTCGATCCAGCCGACGCGCAGCGGGGTGGCCGCCGCAGCGGCAGCGGACGCCGCGGTCACCGAGTCGGGGTCTCGGTGGTCGGGGCCGGCCAGCACCGCCATGAGTTCGGCGACGTCCGCCACGCTCCGCGCGAGCGGCCCGACATGGGACAGCCGCTCGGGGCAGGGCGGCACGTAGGGGATCCGCCCGTAGGACGGCTTGAACCCGACCACGCCGCAGAACGCCGCGGGGATGCGGACCGAGCCGGCGCCGTCGGTGCCGAGCGAGGCGGTGCACAGGCCCGCCGCGACGGCGGCCGCCGAGCCGCCGCTGGAGCCGCCGGCGGTCCTGTCGAGGGCCCATGGGTTGCGGGTGGGGGAGGACACCCGGCTGACGGTGCTCGCACTCCATCCGTACTCCGACGTCGTCGTCTTGCCCACGACGATGGCGCCCGCGGCCCGGATCCGGGCGACGGAGGGCGCGTCGGCGGCGGCGCGGCGGTTCGGCAGCAGAGACCCCCGCCGGGTGGGGATCTCGCGTGTCTGGATGAGGTCCTTCACCGACACCGTCACGCCGAGCAGCGGCCGGTCGCGGAAGGCGGCCGCGCCGAGGCCGGCGATGAGGCGGTCGGCCGCCTCGGCCTCCCGCAGCGCACGGGCCTGCGCGACCTCGACGTACGCCCCGATCGCCGTATCCGTCTCACGAATGGCGGTGAGCACGTCCAGCACGTGCCCGGCGACCGTGGAATGACCCTCGAGAAGGAATTGCCGCGTCTCGTGAATGCCGCGGCAGATCGGCTGTCTACTCTTCGTTGCGGTGGACTCTGACACGAGACCACTACAAGTCATCGTCTGAATTCCTGGCAACTTACGGATTGTGGGGTGTTGCATCTGCGTGCAATCCGCAGTTGAACAAGTTTTCTTGCGAATGGGGCGGGCGGCGAGCAGCATGTTTCCGAGGTAAATCCCACGTTCTTAATCGCACAGGAGAAGACCCGATGACTCCACGGATGGAAAACCCCTCCCTGGTCGTTCCCGGCGCCCTGCAGCCCCTGCTCGACCTGACCGAGGTCATCGGCAAGGTCGGCGTGCCGCAGACGACCCTCGACCTGGTCCGGCTGCGCGTCAGCCAGATCAACGGCCGCGTCTACACGCTCGCGGACGAGGCGGAGCAGGCGGACGAGCGCCTTCCCAAGGTGGCGACTTGGCAGACCGAGTCCTGCTTCACCGACGCGGAGCGTTCCGCGCTGACGATGGCCGAGGCCGTCACCCTGATGACCGACCCCCAGGACATGGCGTCGGACGAGGTCTGGGAGGAGTCCGCCCAGTACTACAACGACGAGCAGCTCGGCGCGCTGGTCATGCACATCGGCCTGGTCAACTTCTGGAACCGCGTGAACGTGGCCAGCAGCCAGGAACCCGCGGCCTGGCGCTGAGGAAGGGGACACGGCACCGTGTTGAAGCTGATCAACGCCGGTCTGGGCAGGACCGGCACGACATCACTGCAGGTGGCCCTGGACCGGCTCGGTCTCGGCCCCTGTTTTCACATGTTCGACATCGTCGGGGACGAGCAGCGCCTCGAGCAGTGGGCGAAGATCGTCTGCGACGGGGAGCGCCCCGACTGGCCGGCACTGTTCGGCGGTTACACCTCCGCGGTGGACGGCCCCTGCGCGGTCCACTACGAGCAGATCAGCGAGGCGTTCCCCGAGGCCAAGGTGATCCTCACGGTGCGCGACGCGGAGGGCTGGTACCGGAGCACCTACGACACCCTGTACCAGTTCGTCCTGCGCAGCCAGGAGAACCCGCCGGAGCCCGGCTCGCGCCAGGCCCGGCTGCTCGACTTCACCAACACCATGGTCTGGGACGGCCTCTTCGGCGGCCGGTTCGCCGACAAGGACCACGCCATCGAGGTCTACCACCGGCACAACGACGACGTCGTGCGCACCCTCGGCCCGGACAACGTCCTCGTCTACGACGTGAGGCAGGGGTGGGAGCCGCTGTGCGCCTTCCTCGGCGTCGAGGTTCCCGAGGAGGACTTCCCGCACGCCAACGACTCCGCGGCCATGCGCCGCCGGATCGCCGAGGCGGCCGGAGCCGGACCGGTCACCACCGGATGAGTCAGTGAGGAGCATGCGGTGCTGATCACGGAAATGGCGGTCCCCGGCGCGTACCGCGTCGAACCCGAGCCCCTGAGCGACCGGCGGGGGTACTTCTTCGAGTCGGTGAAGACCAGCGCCCTGCTGGCGGACAGCGGCTGGAACTTCGCGGTCCGGCAGGTCAACTACTCGGTGTCCAGGCGGAACACCCTCCGGGGCATCCACGGCACCAAGGTCCCGCCCGGCCAGGCGAAGTTCGTCACGTGTGTGCGGGGGAGCGCGCTCGACATCGCCGTCGACCTGCGCGTGGGCTCGCCGACGTTCGGACACTACGACGTCACCTACCAGAGCCCGGAGACGGGGACGGCCGTGTACCTGCCCGACGGCGTCGGGCACGCGTTCCTCGCCCTGACCGACGACACGTGCATGAGCTATCTCTGCTCGCAGGAGTACGTGCCGGGCACGATGATCGACGTCGACGCGCTCGACCCGGAGCTGGCACTGCCGTGGGATCTGAAGGAGCCGCCGATCCGTTCGGACAAGGACGCCGTGGCCCCCACCCTGGCCGAGGCGGCGGCCGCCGGCCTCCTGCCGACCTGGGAACAGTGCCTCCCGCGTCCTTTCCTGGCCCTCTGAACGTATTCGGGTGGCGGGCACGACGAATGACGACAAGAATTCCGACGTGAAATCGCGCCGTGAGGCGCGGGAAATGACTGGAGGTGGCGATGCCGGACACCAAGCGCAAGCCGGGTACGCCCGGGGCGTTCTCCCGGTGGATGCAGAAGAAGATGAACGACCGGATGATTCGGAAGGTCCGTAAAGGAAAGGCCCAGTTCATGGGCATGGAGGTGCTGCTCCTCAACACGGTGGGCAGCCGCAGCGGCCAGCCGCGGGTGACCCCCGTGGCCTGGTTCGGTGACGGTAGCGACGCCTGGCTGAGCATCGCCTCGGGCGGCGGAACCCAGCACCCGGACTGGTACACGAATCTGATGGCCAACCCGGAGAGGGCGACGGTCGAACTGCCCGGCCGCGGCGCGGTGAAGATCACGCCGCACCGGCTCGAGGGTGCCGAGCGCGAGGAGGCGTGGAAGCTCATCTCCAGCGCCCAGCCCCGCATCGCCAAGTACCAGAGCAAGTCCGAGCGGGAGTACCCGATCGTCAAGCTCACCCCTCAGTAGTACGACAGGAAGCGGCAGCCGGTGTCCTCGGACACCGGC
>NZ_JBSGZI010000075.1:0-41307 GCF_053610945.1 Streptomyces sp. NPDC054849 | reverse complement strand
CCCGGACCCCCGCGCCTCGAACGCCGACCGGGCTGGATGTGCCGGAGGCCGCATCGCGCCGGTCCCGATGGGCCGTCAGGTGCTCAGGGACCGGGAGGGGTGTGATCCGAAGGGGAACTGTGCACGCCCGCCCGGTATTTGGGAATGCGGAGGGTGACCTTCATGCCGGAGCCCACACCCGTCTCGATCACCGGACCGTACTCGTCCCCGTACACCTGCCGGATCCGCTCGTCGACGTTCGGCAGTCCGATGCCGGACGAGGCACCCCCGCGCTCCCCGGCCAGGATCCGCCGCAGCAGAGCCGGATCCATCCCGACCCCGTTGTCCTCCACCGTGATCACGGCCTCCGCCCCCGCGTCCCGCGCCGTGATGATGATCCGGCACTCCTCGGTGGAGTCCTCCAGCCCGTGCTTGACGGCGTTCTCCACCAGCGGCTGCAGGCACAGGAAGGGCAGCGCCACCGGCAGCACCTCCGGCGCCACCTGCAGGGTGACCTTCAGCCGGTTGCCGAACCGGGCACCGGCCAGCGCCAGATACTGCTGGACGGAGCGCAACTCCTCGGCGAGGGTGGTGAAATCGCCGTGCCGGCGGAAGGAGTACCGGGTGAAGTCCGCGAACTCCAGCAGCAGCTCCCGGGCCCGCTCCGGATCGGTCCGGACGAACGAGGCGATCGCGGCCAGGGAGTTGAAGATGAAGTGCGGGGAGATCTGCGCCCGCAGGGCCTTGATCTCCGCCTCCATCAGCCGCGTCCGCGAGCGGTCCAGCTCGGAGAGCTCCAGCTGCACGGACACCCACCGCGCGACCTCCGTCGCGGCCCGCACGAGCACCGCCGACTCCCGAGACCCGTACGCCACCAGCGCACCCAGCACCCCGTCCTCGCCGGTGAGCGGGGCCACCACCGCCCACTTCAGGGGGCAGTCGGGCCGCTCGCACCCGGTCCGCACGCTCTGACTGCGCTCCGACTCCAGCATCACCGCCACGCGGGCCATGGCCCGCCGCTGGTGGTGGTCGGCGCCCGGGCCGTCCCAGGCCAGCACCGACTCCCGGTCAGTGAGGCACAGCGCCTCCGTGCCCAGCAGCGACCGCAGCCGCCGGGCGGCCTTGCGGGCGGCGTCCTCGGTCAGCCCGGCGCGCAGCGGGGGAGCGGCCAGCGAGGCCGTGTGCAAGGTGTGGAAGGTGGCCCGCTCCACCGGCGTCCCGAGGTCCAGTCCGGCCGCCCGTTCCCCGCGCCGGACGTGCCACCGGCCGACCGCCCAGCCCGCGCCCAGCATCAGGGCGGCGCCCGCCACCGCCAGTACGGCCAGCACCGCGGGCCCCACCCCGGTCACCGCGGGCCTCCCGCCCGGTTCCCGGCCACGATCTCCGGCAGGTGCAGCCGGGTCAGGGTCGCCGCCGTCCCGGCCGGGATCCGCGACCGGGTGGCCAGCGACACCGCCACCATCGTCAGGAACCCGAGCGGCACCGACCAGGCCGCCGGCCACGCCAGCAGCGTGTGCGTCCAGCCCGCCGGGGCCAGGCCCGCCCGGGTCGCCAGCACCGCGCTCAGCGCCGCCCCGCCGCCGGTGACCAGCCCGGCCACCGCACCCGGCGGGGTGAGCCCGCGCCACCAGATGCCCAGCACCAGGAGCGGGCAGAACGAGGAGGCCGACACGGCGAAGGCCAGGCCCACCGCATCCGCCACCGGCACCTCTGTGGCGGCCACGCTCCCGCCCAGCGGCACCAGGATCGCCACGAGCACCGCGAAGCGGAAGCTGCGCACCCCGCGCGCCGGCAGCACGTCCTGGTGCAGCACCCCGGCCACCGCCATGGTCAGCCCCGAGGCCGTCGACAGGAACGCCGCGAAGGCGCCGCCGGCCAGCAGCGCCCCCAGCAGCTCGCCGAGCAGCCCGCCGAGCATCCGCTCGGGCAGCACCAGCACCGCCGCGTCCGCGTCCCCGGTGAGGGCGAGCTCGGGGACGTAGATCCGGCCCAGCGCCCCGTACACGGGCGGCAGCAGGTAGAAGACCCCGACGAGCGCGAGCACCACCAGCGTGGTGCGCCGGGCGGCCCGCCCGTTGGGGCTGGTGTAGAAGCGCACCGCGACGTGCGGCAGGCCCATCGTGCCGAGGAAGGTGGCCAGGATCAGCCCGTACGTGGCGTACAGCCGGTACTCCCGGCGGTCCCCGGACATCGGCTCCGACCAGCTGGAAGCCCCGAGACCCGCCTCCGCCCGGGTGCCCGGGACGGGCGTGCCCGGGGCGAACTCCAACCGCGCGTGGGCCCGTACGGAATGCTCCCCCGCGGCCAGGGTCAGTGGGACCGCCACCAGGCTCCGCCCGTCCACCTGTCCGGTCACCGTCACCGTCAGCGGCTCCTTCACGGACAGCCGTACGTCCTGCGCCAGCGTCACGGAGGTGTGCTGCCGGAAGACGGCCGCGGCGTCGAAGCCGGCCCTCGGCGCGCCGTCCCCGGCCCAGGCCGCGATCAGGAAGAAGGACGGGACCAGCAGGGCGGTCAGTTTGAGCCAGTACTGGAAGGCCTGCACGAAGGTGATGCTGCGCATCCCGCCGGCCGCGACCGCCGCGCTGACCACGACGGCGACGACCAGCCCGCCGACCCAGTGCGGGGCCCCGGTCAGAATCTCCAGGGTCAGCCCGGCGCCCTGCAGCTGCGGCAGCAGGTACAGCCAGCCGACCCCCACCACGAACAGCACCGCGATCCGGCGCACCGCCTGGGACTCCAGCCGGGCCTCGGCGAAGTCGGGCAGCGTGTACGCGCCGGAGCGGCGCAGCGGGGCCGCGACCAGCACGAGCAGCACCACGTACCCGGCGGTGTAGCCCACCGGGTACCAGAGCATCTCGGGCCCTTGGAGCAGCACCAGCCCCGCCACCCCGAGGAAGGACGCGGCGGACAGGTACTCCCCGCTGATCGCCGCCGCGTTCAGGCGCGGTCCCACCGTGCGTGAGGCGACGTAGAAGTCGGAGGTGGTACGGGATATCCGCAGGCCCAGCGCGCCGACCAGGATCGTGACCAGGACGACGACGGCGACCGCGGTCAGCGCGTACGTCTGGTTCACCGGTCGGTCCTTCGGCGGAGGGCAGTGCCGACCGGAGTCTATGCATGAGGTCTGACCTGGCAACAGGCGCGATCCGGCCCTGCGCCGCCGCCGTCAGCGGACCGGATCACGGTGCTCCGCGCAGTCGCGCAGGGCGATCTCCAGTTCCACGTACGACTCCTCCGCGTGCCGGAAGGCCAGGGTCAGGGCCGCCTCCGCACGCGGAGGCACCTGCTCGCGGACGCCGTCGCGTGCCTCGTACAGGATGTCGGCCCAGCGGGCGGCGGCGCTGCGCAGGCGGGCCAGCAGCGCCTCGGCCTCTGCGGGTCCGGCCGGCCGGGTGCGGGGCAGCCCGCTCAGCGCGTCGACCAGCGCCTGGATCTCGGACATCGCGCTCCTCCCGCGCCGGAAGATCCACGATACGCAGGGCAGAGGCGCCGGTGGCCCGATCACTAACGCGGTGCGGCCGACGGCCCCGGCGGATCGCCGTACGCCCCTCCCGGCGCGACGAACGGCGCCCCCGCGCGCCGGGCGGTCGCCCCTCGACGCTCGCCCGCAGACGGCCACCGGCCGACGGTCACCCGCCGGGCGACGGTCACACGCGGCTTCCACCGGCCCTCACGGGGACCCGCGAACCGGGGAGTGCCCGGGTGTCAGCCGGTGGCCTGACGCATCAGGAGGTCCCGCAGCTCCCGCGCGTGCCTGCGGCTGACCTGGAGCTCCGCCGACCCGACCCGGACACTCGTGGTCCCCGCGTCCAGCCGCAGTTCGTCGATCCTGGC
Source organism: Streptomyces sp. NPDC054849 (assembly GCF_053610945.1). Taxonomy (NCBI): domain Bacteria; kingdom Bacillati; phylum Actinomycetota; class Actinomycetes; order Kitasatosporales; family Streptomycetaceae; genus Streptomyces; species Streptomyces sp. NPDC054849. Next base: position 37,491 of record NZ_JBSGZI010000075.1, on the reverse strand, counting down.
CAGCGCCACCAGATGACGGCGGTGGATCCGGACGAACCCGCGCGCCGCCCAGCGCTCCTCCAGTGTGGACACCGGGATGCGGACCAGGTGGCTGCCCTCGTCGGTGTGCAGGCGGGCGTAGTCGCCCTGCGCCTCGACATAGGCGATGTCGGCGATCGCCACGAAGCGGGTGACGCCGCCCAGTTCGACGGCGATCTGCTCCGGGGCGCGGTCGGCGACGGTCACCTCGGCCGCCGGGCGGCGCGTCGCCACCACGGCCGGCCGGCCCGCCGCCTCCTCGGCCCGGCCCAGCTGCGCGCAGGCCCGGCGGACGGCCTCGGCCAGCCGCTCCGGCCGCACCGGCTTGAGCACGTAGTCCACGGCCTTGAGGTCGAAGGCCTGTACGGCGAACCCCTCGTGCGCGGTGACGAACACGATCAGCGGCGGCCGCGCGAACCCCGCCAGCAGCCGGGCGATGTCCAGACCCGTCAGCCCGGCCATGTGGATGTCGAGGAAGACCACGTCGATGGCGTCGGCCCCGTCGGGGCCGGACTCCAGTGCCCGGGTGACCCGGCGCAGGGCCTCGGTGGCGTCGGAGGCGCCCTCGGCGCTGCGCACCCGGGGGTCCGAGCGCAGCAGGTAGAGGAGTTCCTCCAGGAGCGGCTTCTCGTCGTCGACGGCCAGTACGCGCAGCATGCGGCCGAGTCTAGAGAGAGGTGTGCCGGGGCGGAACGGGGCGCGGCCCCCGCCCCAGGGGGATGAGGGCGGAGACCGCGCGAACCGTGGTGGGGGGTCGGGGGACTACTGGACGGTGATGAGCTTGCCGTTGGGGGCGACGGCGTACCACGTGCCGCCCACGCCCTGGCCGTTGGTGTCGCCGGGCTTCTTGTCGCCGGCGAAGGTGTAGACGGGCCAGCAGTCGACGGACTGCTGCTTCTTGCCGTCCGGGCGGTCCAGGACCAGGTAGTTCTTCTCGATGATGCCCTTGGCGTTGCCCTTGTCCACCGGGGGGACGACCGGCCACTTGGTCAGGCAGTCGCCCACGCACTTGGACACCATCGGCCACTGCGTGTCCGGCTTGAACCGGTAGACGGTCATGCCCTTGCCGTCGACGATGTGCTCGCCCAGCTTGGCGTTCTTCGCCACGGACAGCGCCGCGTCCGCCTCGACGGCGCCGCCCGCGCCGGCCTCGGGCGCAGCGCTCCCGCCCGCTCCGGCCTCCGGTGCGGCGCTCGCTCCGCCCTCGGGTGCGGCGCCTGCTCCCGGCGCCGCCTTCGCGGCCTTCTTGCCGTCCGCCGCGAGAGCGAACCACACCCCGCCGACGCCCTGGCCGTTGACGTCGCCCGCCTTGGTGTCCTTGGCGTACCGGTACGCGGGCCAGCCGCCCACCGTCAGCTGCTTGCTGCCGTCGCTGCGCACGACCTCGCCCAGGAGCGCCGCGTCCATGCCGGCCGCGGCGGTGGCATCGCCCGCGGCGACCACCGGCCAGGTCTTCTCGCAGTCCCCGTCGCAGTTCGACTTCGGCGGCTTGGCCGTGTCCTTGTCGAAGCGGTAGAGGGTGAGCCCCTCGCTGTCGGTGAGGACCTCGCCGAGCTGGCCGTTCGCGGCGAGCGCCAGCTGTCCGGCGGGCTTGGCGCCGGAGCCCGCGTCGGCAGCCGGGGCGCCGTAGGGGTCGTCCTGGGAAGCGGCGGCCCCGACCGGCTTGGTCGTGTCGCCGGCCTTGTAGTCCGTCGTACCGCAGGCCGTGGCCGTGAGGACGACGGCGATCGCGGCCGCGGCGAGGGTGGTTCCGCGCTTGATGCCCATTTGATCTCTCCCACGTGTGGTGTGCGTCGTGTCCGCCGCCGTGGCGGCGTCAACTGTGCTCAGGACACGCTGCGATGGGCGGGATTCGTTCACCGCGGCCGGTGTGGGGTGTTTCACTCATGCCGTGTCGAACCCGGTGCGCCGCAGAGCCGTGGCCACAGCGAGGCCGAGAACCTGGTGCCCGCTGTCGTTGGGGTGCAGCCCGTCCGCCAGGTGCTCGGGACCGAGCAGGTCACGGCCCGGGAGTACGGCGAGTCGGTCGTCCCCGGCGGCGATCCGGTCCCGCGCGGCACGCTCCATCGCGTCGCGCAGGGCGCCCAGGGTGGCCCCGAGCTTGTTCGGGGTGCGCTCGGCGTCGGGCCGCAGTACGGGGGAGACCAGCAGGAGCGGGGTCCGGGGGTGCCCTTGCCGGACCAGTTCGAGGAAGGCGCGCGTGGTCTCGTACAACAGGGGAGCCGAGAAGGGCACCCGGGACCAGCAGTTGGTGCCGAAGGCGAGCGTGAGGACGTCGGCGGGCAGGCCCGCGAGCTGCTCGGCAACGGCGAGTTCGCCGCGCGCGGCGCCCGCGTAGCCGAGATTGACGGTGTCCCATCCGAGCGACCGGCCGGTGACGGCGGGCCAGCCGTGCGCGGGGCGGGTGGACCACCAGCCTTCGGTGATGGAGTCGCCGTGCACCACCCAGCGCGGGGCGGGCGGCGCCGGCGTGAGCGGGCCGCCGATTCCGCGCAGACCGAGGATCCGGGGGGACTGCGTCTCGGGCGGGTGGATGGTGAACGGGCCGGTGCCGCCGCTCAGGTCGATCCTGACGACGGCCTCCGCGGCCGGTTCGGTGAACACCTCGGAGACCACCCCGTGCCGGTCCCACAGCGCGAAGCCGTGCGCGAGGTCGCGCAGCGCGTCGGTGGGACCGGGCACCGTCGCCCTGTAGCGGATCTCCACGGTTCGCGCGGTGTGCGTGGTGAACTCCAGCCGGACCCCGATGGGCAGGGTGGAGCGCTCGCCGGTGTCCCAGGGCAGCCGCATGGTGTCCGCCGGATCGGCTCGCACCGGACGGCCCTTGTCCAGCCAGGCGATCCCGCGCAGGAAAGGTTGCGGGTCCTGCCACGGCCCCCGCTCCTCAGGATCCGGCGGTCCCGCCGGTCCCGCCGATCCCGGTTGTCTCACTCTTCGCCTCCGATCGTCGAAACACGGGGTTCACGCCGACCCCGCCGTCCACCACGAGCATCTGCCCCGTTCTGTACGAGGACAGCGGCGAGGCCGGGAAGTACAGGGCGCCCGCGACGACCGCGGTCTCGGCTACCCCCGGTCGCGCGTTCTCCGCGGTGCGCCCCCGCCCGCCGGTGCCCAGCAGGCCGTCGGCCCGCGGGGTCCGTCCGGACCACCCCCGGTGCCACCGCGTTCACCCGTACCCCGCGCGGGCCCCGTTCCACCGCCGCGAAGCGCACCAATGCCATCCCGGCCGTGCCGACGGGGCCCGGGCCGGGGCCTCGGCCCGTCGATCCCGTGGAGCACGTCCGCATCCATGACGGCACGCTGGGGCAGATCTGACGAAGTGTCAAGAACGACGGTTTTCGGCGGCTGCGCAGCGATCGATCATCCGCACGCAACAAAGGACCATCCGTGACAGATCCGCGCAACGATCGTGCGGCAATGTGCAAGGATGGTGCATTACGGGCGGTATCAATCAGCTCGTAGGCTCACTCGCTGTACGTGGAGTGGCGCGGATCGCCTGCTCGGCGGTCCTCTGCTCAGGCCCTTCCCTCGTCGGGCCCTGTCCTGCTCGGACCGTCGCGGTCGACGCCTCATCCCCGACCTCCCCGATCCGCAGTGACAAGGAGTCCCACTCGTGCTCGACCACGGCCAGGCGCCACCGCTCGCCTCCGAGTCCCGCAGGCCCGCCCACCCGCTGCTCCGTCGCAAGCCGGTCGAGCAGCTGGTAGCCGAAGGCGGCCAGGGTGAGGGCGGCGCACTGAAGCGCTCGCTCACCATGTGGCAGCTGACCATGATCAGCATCGGCGCGACCCTGGGCACCGGCATCTTCGTCGTCCTCGGCGAGGCCACCCCGATCGCGGGCCCGGCCGTCTTCATCGCGTTCATCGTCGCCGGCCTGACCGCGCTGTTCTCCGCGCTGTCCTACGCCGAGCTGGCGGGCTCCATCCCCGTCGCGGGCTCCTCGTACTCGTACGCCTACGCCACCATGGGCGAGCTCATAGCCTGGATCTGCGGCTGGTGCCTGGTCCTGGAGTACGGAGTCTCGGTCGCGGCCGTCGCCGTCGGCTGGGGCCAGTACCTCAACGAGCTGCTCGACGGCACGCTCGGCTTCACCATCCCCGAGGGCTTCTCCGCCCCGCTGGGCGAGGGCGGCTACATCAACCTGCCCGCCCTGGTCGTCGTCCTGCTCTGCATGGTCTTCCTGCTGCGCGGGGCCAAGGAGAGCGCCCGGATCAACTCGATCATGGTCGGCGTCAAGATCGTCACGCTGGTGCTCTTCATCGTCATCGGCTTCATGGGCATCAAGGCCGGCAACTACACCCCGCTGGCCCCGCTCGGCGTCACCGCCATCAGCACCGCGGCCTCCCTGCTCTTCTTCTCGTACATCGGCTTCGACGCGGCCTCCACCGCCGGTGAGGAAGCCAAGAACCCGAAGAAGGACCTGCCCCGCGCGATCATGCTCTCGCTGCTGATCGTCACCGCCCTGTACTGCCTGGTCGCCCTGGTCGCCGTCGGCGCCATGCCGTGGCAGGACTTCGAGGGCAGCGAGGCCGCGCTCGCCCAGATCATGGAGAACGTCACCGGGCACGCCTTCTGGAGCGTCATCCTGGCCGCCGGCGCGGTCGTCGCCATCGCCAGCGTCGTCTTCGCCGTGCTCTACGGCCAGACCCGCATCCTGTTCGCGATGGCCCGCGACGGCCTGATGCCCAAGGCCTTCGCCAAGGTCGACGCGAAGACCGGCACGCCGAAGGTCAACACGATCATCGTCTGCCTCTTCTGCGGTCTGCTCGCCGCGTTCATCCCGCTGGGCGAACTGGCCAACGCCACCAGCATCGGCACGCTCTTCGCCTTCGGCCTGGTCAACGTGGCCGTCGTCATCCTGCGCTACACCCGCCCCGACATGAACCGCACCTTCAAGGTCGCCCTCTTCCCGGTCACCCCGATCGTGGGCTTCCTCCTGTGCGGGTACCTGATGACGGAGCTCCCCGGAATCACCTGGCTGGTCTTCGGTGGCTGGATGGCCGTCGGGCTCGTGATCTACTTCTTCTACGGCATGCGCCGCTCCAGCCTGGCCACTGTGGCCGCCGTGGCCGCCTCGGCCGCGGAGGTCGCTGAATAGAAGTGATTCACCCCCCGTGCGACTGAACGATCTCGACGAACGCATCGTGCACGCCCTCGCCGAGGACGCCCGCCGCTCCTATGCGGACATCGGCTCCGAGGTCGGGCTCTCCGCCCCCGCCGTGAAGAGGCGCGTGGACCGGCTGCGCGCCGAAGGCGCCATCACCGGCTTCACCGTCCGCGTGGACCCCGCGGCCATGGGCTGGGAGACCGAGGGCTTCATCGAGATCTACTGCCGCCACAACACCTCGCCGGACGACATCCGGCGAGGACTGGAGCGCTACCCCGAGGTGGTGTCCGCGTCGACCGTCACCGGCGACGCGGACGCCCTCGTCCAGGTCTTCGCCTCCGACATGCGGCACTTCGAGCGGGTCCTGGAGCGGATCGCGGGCGAGCCCTTCGTGGAACGCACCAAGTCGGTGCTCGTCCTCTCCCCCCTCCTCCGCCGCTTCACCTCGGGCGCCCCGGCCTGACCGCCCCGCCGGGTCCGTCGGAGCAGGCCGGCCGGCGGCCGCAGGGGCCGTGGGCCCGGCCCCCACGGCGGGGACGGCGGGCTCAACCCGCGGTCCGGGCCGCGAGCTGCGCCGGGACGAGGAGCGCGTGGCGTTCCTCCTCCGTCAGACCGCCCCAGACGCCGAACGGCTCGCGGGTGCGCAGCGCATGGTCCAGGCAGGCCCTGCGGACCGGGCAGCCCGCGCACACCCGCTTCGCGGCGGCGTCCCGCTCCTCCCGGTCCTCGCCACGCTCACCGGCGGGATGGAAGAACCGGCCCGAGCCCAGGTCGCGGCAGGCAGCCCGGGACTGCCACTGCCAGAAGTGGTGCGCCGAGCCGGGCAGGCGTGAGACGTCGGTCATGACAGTTCCTTTCCGTGGGTTGTCCCGCGTCTGACCGCTGGACGCCCCGCGAAACCCCGTCGTGGCCGACGGCCTGCGGATCAGGCCCCCGCGGGCGGCGTCCGGAGCCCCAGGAAGAACGGCCGGCGGCGCAGCGTGAAGCCCATCGACTCGTAGAGCCGGACGGCGTCGGTGTTCTCCGCCGCCGCGTGCAGGAACGGGATGTCCCCGCGCTCGCGGACCGACGCCGCGACCGCCCGTATCAGCCGGCCGGCCAGGCCCCGGCCACGGTGGTCCGGGTGGGTGCACACCGCGCTGATCTCCGACCAGCCGGCCGGCCGCATCCGCTCCCCGGCCATCGCGACGAGCCGGCCCCCGTGCCGGATCCCGAGGTACGTGCCCAGCTCGACCGTCCGGTCCAGGAACGGGCCCGGCCTGGTCAGCCCCACCAGCTCCAGCATCTCCGGCACGTCGTCGCGGCCCAGTGGGGCCGCCTCCGGCGCGGCCTCGGCCCGTACCGCCCGGCCGTCCAGCTGCACGCCCGGCACGGTCACCGCCGTGGCCCAGCCCGGCGGCGGGGTCACCAGGCCGGTCACCCAGACCTCCTCGTCGGGCCCTGCCAGTGCGGCGAGGTCCGCCCACGCCCGGGGGTCCTGCGGATCGGCCGGCGCCGCGAAGGGGCTCGCGTCTGCCGTGTAGCGGGCCGCCAGACCCGCGGGCCCGAATTCGGCGAAGCCGCGGTGCGCTCCGGTCAGCGCCGCCCAGACCGGATTGTCGAGTACGTCGCTGCCGGACAGGGTGCCGGTCTCGGGGGACATGGGTGCGGGACTCCTTCCGTGGGGCGGCGCTCGGCCGGGGCCGCCTTGTTGACGGCCTCGGGCACCGCCACGAGACTGCGGGGGACACCACGAGGGGCAGGGCCCGCCGCGGGAAGCCTAACCAGCGCGGGGCGTGCCGCCGGGGGCAGGACGGCGACCGGCGCCCGGCCTCCCCGGCGCCCGGCCTCCCCGGCGCCCCGTAACCCCGTGCGCCCGGCCGCCCTCCGTGCCGGCCTTCGCGCGGGGGCCGGCACGGCCTTCGCGCGGGCGCGTGGCAGGGAGCCGACACGGGGTCCGCAGGGGTCGCCGCCGGGTCTCCGGGGGGCCTTAGGGGACCTCGCGCAACGAATCGCCGTCCGCCTCGTGGAACACGCAATGAATCGATGCGCGGAGCGCAACGGTCACGGCTTGTCCCGGTCGAACGCCCGAACGTACCGTCTTTAAGACCCCACCACTCCTGTCACAGAGGTAGCCCATGCCCCCGCTGCGCACCGCCCTCCTCCAGAGCTCCGGAGTGCTCGGCGACACCGCCGAGAACCTCAAGGCGCTCGACGAGGCGGCGGCGCGCGCCGCACAGAGCGGGGCCGGGCTGCTCGTGACCTCGGAGATGTTCCTGACGGGCTACGCACTGGACCTCCAGGACATCCCCGCTCTCGCCGAACCGGCCGACGGCCCCTCCGCCCGGGCCATCGGCGAGATCTCCCGCCGCCACGGCGTCGCCGTCCTGTACGGCTACCCGGAGCGGGCGGGCGACGCCGTGTTCAACGCGGCGCAGCTCATCGGCCCCGACGGGGAGGCTCTCGCGAACTATCGCAAGACCCACCTCTTCGGCTGCTTCGAACAGGACGCCTTCACCCCCGGCGACACCCCCGTCGTCCAGGCGGACCTCGGCGGCCTCCGCATCGGCATCATGATCTGCTACGACGTGGAGTTCCCCGAGAACGTCCGGGCGCACGCGCTGGCCGGCACCGACCTCCTCCTGGTGCCGACCGCGCAGATGCACCCGTTCCAGTTCGTCGCCGAACAGCTCGTCCCCGTACGGGCCTTCGAGAACCAGATGTACATCGCGTACGTCAACCGCACCGGCCCGGAAGGCGAGTTCGAGTTCGTCGGACTCAGCTGCCTTGCGAGCCCCGACGGGGCCACCCGGACCCGGGCCGGCCGCGGCGAGGAGCTGGTGTTCGGCGAGGCCGACCCCGAGCTGCTGGCGGCTTCGCGCGAGAACAATCCGTACCTGCGCGACCGCCGCCCCGGGCTCTACGCCTCCCTCGTCTAAGACCTCTTCCCCCAGCTCTGCCGCAAGGAGACGTACCCCCATGACGTCCACGGTGCCCACCACCGCCGTCCCGCACAGCGACGGACAGCCGCCGATCACCATGTTCGGCCCGGACTTCCCGTACGCGTACGACGACTTCCTCGCCCACCCCGCAGGCCTCGGCCAGATACCGGCGACGGAACTCGGCACCGAGGTCGCCGTCATCGGCGGCGGGCTGTCCGGCATCATCTCGGCGTACGAGCTGATGAAGATGGGCCTCAAGCCCGTCGTCTACGAGGCCGACCAGATCGGCGGCCGGCTGCGCACCGTCGGCTTCGAGGGCGCGGGCACCGAGGAGCTGACCGCGGAGATGGGCGCCATGCGCTTCCCGCCGTCCTCCACGGCCCTGCAGCACTACATCGACCTCGTCGGCCTGGTCACCGAGCCCTTCCCGAACCCGCTCGCCGAGGCCACCCCCTCGACGGTCGTGGACCTCAAGGGCGAGACGCACTACGCCGAGACCATCGCCGACCTCCCGCAGGTCTACCGCGACGTCGCCGCCGCGTGGAACGCCTGCCTCGACGAGGGCGCCGACTTCTCCGACATGAACACCGCGATGCGCGAGCGGGACGTCCCGCGCATCCGCGAGATCTGGGCCAAGCTCGTCGAGAAGCTCGACGACGAGACCTTCTACGGGTTCCTGTGCAAGTCGGAGGCCTTCCAGTCCTTCCGCAAGCGCGAGATCTTCGGCCAGGTCGGCTTCGGCACGGGCGGCTGGGACACCGACTTCCCGAACTCCATCCTGGAGATCCTGCGCGTCGTCTACACCGAGGCCGACGACCACCACCGCGGGATCGTGGGCGGCTCGCAGCAGCTCCCGCTGCGCCTGTGGGAGCGCGAGCCCGAGAAGATCGTCCACTGGGCGCAGGGCACCTCGCTGTCCTCCCTGCACGACGGCACCCCGCGCCCGGCGGTGACCCGGCTGCACCGCACCGCGGGCAACCGCATCACGGTCACCGACTCCTCCGGCGACATCCGCACGTACCGCGCCGCGATCTTCACGGCACAGTCGTGGATGCTGCTGTCGAAGATCGAGTGCGACGACACGCTCTTCCCGATCGACCACTGGACGGCGATCGAGCGCACCCACTACATGGAGAGCTCGAAGCTCTTCGTCCCCGTCGACCGGCCGTTCTGGCTGGACAAGGACGAGGAGACGGGCCGCGACGTCATGTCGATGACCCTCACGGACCGCATGACCCGCGGCACGTACCTGCTGGACAACGGCCCGGACAAGCCCGCCGTCATCTGCCTTTCGTACACCTGGTGCGACGACAGCCTGAAGTGGCTGCCGCTGTCCGCGAACGAGCGGATGGAGGTCATGCTGAAGTCCCTCGGCGAGATCTACCCGAAGGTCGACATCCGCCGGCACGTCATCGGCAACCCCGTCACCGTGTCCTGGGAGAACGAGCCCTACTTCATGGGCGCGTTCAAGGCCAACCTCCCGGGCCACTACCGCTACCAGCGCCGCCTGTTCACCCACTTCATGCAGGACCGCCTCCCCGAGGACAAGCGCGGCATCTTCCTCGCGGGCGACGACATCTCCTGGACGGCCGGCTGGGCCGAGGGCGCGGTCCAGACCGCCCTCAACGCCGTCTGGGGCGTCATGCACCACCTCGGCGGCTCCACGGACGCCACCAACCCGGGCCCGGGCGACCTCTACGACGAGATCGCCCCGGTCGAACTCCCGGAGGACTGACCCCTCCCGGTCCCATGATCACGGGCCGCCGCCCCGCGCCGTCAGCACGCGGGACGGCGGCCCGTCCTCATCCCCGCCGACGCCACACCGGCCGCCACGGCTCCGTCCGGGCGGCCACGATGCCCGGGGCCGGCTCGGGCACGGTGGGGACCGGACGACCTCCGTCCGTACCGCGGGCCCGGCGGACCACCGCGTCGGTGGGCCCTTCGCGGAGCGATACCCGCGCGGCGCGACGTTTCCAGGTCAGAGGCGGCTGAGCAGGGCCGGGCGGCTGCGGTCCGATGCTGCTCGGACCGGGGTCAGGAGGCAGCGGCCGACCAGGCCGACGCCCGCGTCGAGGGATTGCCGGAAGTCCTCGGCCAGTTCGGGGGAGCGGCGCAGGGTCCACAGCAGGCGGGCCGAAGCCCAGGCGCCCGCGCGGGCGCGCTCCAGGCTCCACGAGCCGACCAGATGGGTCAGCGGGTCGGCGACCTCCAGAAGGTCCGGGCCCGGCATCAGGTCCTCCCGGATGCGCTCCTCCAGCGAGACCAGGGTGTCGCCGATCCGGTCGAAGTCGGCTTCGAGGGCGGACGGCGCGCAGTCCAGGGCGCGGCAGGTGGACACCACCGCCACTGCCAGGTCGTGGCCGATGTGCGCGTTGATCCCGGCCAGCGCGTGCTGGAGCGGGCGTACCCCCGGGTGGCGGCGGTACTGGAACAGCGGCCGCCAGCAAGCGGGAGCCCTGTCCGCCTCCACGGCCGTCAAATACCGCTCCGCGAACCGAACGCTGAGGGTCTGCGCCCGGCGCGGCGCCGGGAACCCCCCGCACTCGATCCGCCGGTGCAGGGTCTCCGTCACGGTCAGGTAGACCCGGTTGAAGACGGCGACACCGTCCTGCGGCGGGAGCCGCTCGTCCAGGGCGCGCATCCGCGCCAGCACCGCTTCCATGGGAGGCAGAGTCGCAGGCGCCGGCGCGGATCCGGGGAACTTGGCCGTACGCTTCGCCGATTCGGGCGAAACCCCGTCAACGACGCTTGTCCTGCGGGTCCGTGTCGTCGTAGGCGGACGTGCCCGAGTCGAGCAGCGGCTCCTGCCGCTTCAGGTGCACGGGGGCGAAGTATCGCAGCGTGTGGTACCCCGTGATCACCACGATCGTGCCCAGCGCGATGCCGCCCAGCTCGAAGGTGTCGGTGATGTGCAGCGTGACGCCGCCGACGCCGATGATGATGCCCGCCGCGGCAGGCACCAGGTTGAGCGGATTGCGCAGGTCCACCCGGCCCGTGATCCAGATCTGGGCGCCGAGCAGGCCGATCATCCCGTAGAGGATGACGGTGATGCCGCCGAGCACCCCGCCGGGGATCGCGGCGACGACCGCGCCGAACTTGGGGCACAGCCCGAAGAGCAGCGCGAAGCCCGCCGCCGCCCAGTACGCCGCCGTGGAGTAGACCCGGGTGGCCGCCATGACGCCGATGTTCTCGGAGTACGTGGTGTTGGGCGGGCCGCCGACCGCCGTGGACAGCATGGACGCGGCGCCGTCCGCCGCGATGGCCGTGCCCAGCTTGTCGTCGAGGGGATCGCCGGTCATCTCGCCGACGGCCTTGATGTGCCCGGCGTTCTCGGCGATCAGCGCGATCACCACGGGAAGGGCGATCAGGATCGCCGACCACTCGAAGTGCGGCGCGTGGAAGGACGGCAGACCGATCCAGTCGGCCTTGCCGACGCCGGAGAGGTTCAGGCGCCAGTGGTCCACGGCCTCCGGACCGCCCGCCGGTGAGTGGATCTTGCCGAGGACCGCGTCGAGGATCCCGGACAGCGCGTATCCGAAGACCAGTCCGAGGAAGATCGCGATCCGTGACCAGAAGCCGCGCAGGCAGACCACGGCCAGCCCGGTGAACAGCATGGTCAGCAGCGCCGTCCACTGGTCCTGCGGCCAGTACGTCGAAGCCGTCACCGGAGCCAGGTTGAAGCCGATCAGCATCACCACCGCGCCCGTGACCACCGGCGGCATCGCCGCGTGGATGATGCGGGCGCCGAAGCGCTGGATCGCGAGGCCGGACAGGAACAGCGCCACGCCGACGACGAAGACCGCGCCGGTGACGACCGCACTGTCCCCTCCCGAGGCCCGGATAGCGGCCGCGACTCCGACGAAGGACAGCGAGCAGCCCAGGTAGGACGGGACCCGGCCGCGCGTCGCGAGGAGGAAGATCACCGTCGCGACGCCCGACATCATGATGGCCAGGTTCGGGTCCAGGCCCATCAGCACCGGCGCGACGAAACTCGCGCCGAACATGGCCACGACGTGCTGGGCGCCCAGCCCGGCGGTCCGCGGCCACGAGAGCCGCTCCTGCGGCCGCACCACCGCGCCGGGAGCGGGAGTCCGCCCGTCTCCGTGCAGGGTCCAGCCCACGCCGAAGCCCATGGTCCACTCCTCATCTAGGGATGATCACAGCTCCGGCCGATCACACACCGGGGCCGCAGCGCACGGGGTGCCACTGCGGCCGGTCGGCGTGTTACGGCCGGGTATCGACAGGTTCGTCCCGGTCGACCGGACCACCCGGACCGGCCTTCCCGGCCGTTTCGGCGCTCCCGCACCCAGCCTGCCCCACCGGCGGGCGCCGGCGCAGTACCGAAGCACCCGCGACCAGCGCGAAGGCCAGCAGGGTGACCAGTGCGAACGACACCACGAGTGAGGTCGCGTCGGCCACCGCCCCGATCGCCGACGGCGCGATCAGGCCCGAGGTGTACGTGATCGTCGCGACACCGGCGATGGCCTGCGCCGGGGCCGGTCCGGTGCGCGCCGCGGCCGCGAAGGCCAGGGGGACCACCACCGCGATGCCCAGCCCGATCAGCCCGAAGCCGGCGAGCGCCCCGGCCGGATGCCGGACCGTGACCACCAGCAGCCCGCCCGCGGTGGCCAGTACACCGCCCACGCGGACCGTGCGCACCGCCCCGAACCGGTCCACCACCCGGTCGCCGACGAGCCGCGTGACGGCCATGGTGAGCGCGAAGGCGGTGGTGGAGGCGGCCGCCAGGCCGGCGTCCGTGTGCAGCACGTCCCGCAGGTAGACCGCCGACCAGTCCAGGCTCGCGCCCTCGGCGAAGACCGCGCAGAACCCGATGGCCCCGATGAGCAGCGCGGACTTCGGAGGCAGCGCGAAGTGCGGCGGCGCCTGCGACCCCTGCTCGCTCCTCACGTCCAGCACTCCCTGTACGGCGACCAGCCCGGCCGCGGTCAGGACGAGCGCGGCGATCAGGTGGTGCAGCCGTGCGTCGGCCCCGGTGTGCGCGGCGACCATGCCGGCGGCCGAGCCGAGCAGGGCGCCCACGCTCCACATGCCGTGCAGCGAGGACATGATCGAGCGGCGCAGCCGGTTCTCGGTCTCCACGCCCAGCGCGTTCATCGCCACGTCCGACATGCCGGAGGTGGCTCCGTAGACGAAGAGCGCGAAGCAGAGGGCGGGCAGGTTCGGGGCGAGGCTCGGCAGGATCAGGGAGAGGGACCACAACGCCAGCAGTGCCCGCAGTGCCGCGCGGGCGCCGAACCGGTGGTTGATCCGCCCGGCCAGCGGCATCGCGAGCGCGGCGCCCAGGGCGGGGAAGGCGAGGGCGAGACCCAGGGCGCCGGCGTCGAGCCGGGCGTTTTCCTGGATCCAGGGGATGCGGGTGGCGAAGGAGCCGGTGACGGCGCCGTGGGTGCAGAAGACGGCGGCGATGGCGAAACGGGCGTGGCGCAGGCGCGCCGGGCTGAGAGCGGTGTCCCCGGTCATGGGAAATAAACTATCAGGGACCCTGCCTGATAGTTAACGGCCTCGACTCCCTAGGATGGGCGCCGTGACTCCTGCCCTCACCCCGGTGCCGTCCCCCGCCTCGCCCAGCACGGCCCGGGCCATCAACGACCGCCTCGCCCTGCAACTCCTGCAGGAGTCCGGCCCCCTGACGGCCACCCAGCTCAAGACGCTGACGGGGCTCTCCCGCCCCTCGGTCGCCGACCTCGTCGAACGGCTCACCGGGGTTGGGCTGATCGAGGTCGTCGGGGAGTCCGGCGCACAGCGGCGCGGCCCCAACGCCAAGCTGTACGGGATCGTCGCCCGCCGTGCCCACCTGGCCGCCCTCGACGTGCGCACGGACCGGGTCACCGCCGTCGTCACCGACCTGCTCGGCCACCCCCTGGCCGAAGCCGCCCTGCCCGTCGGCGCGCCCGAGGACGCTGTGGCGGCCCTGCTGCGCACCGCCCGCGAGGCCGGAGCCGCCGCACTGCACACCGTCGTCGTAGGCGCCCCGGGCCTCGTCGCCCCCGCCACCGGAGAACTCCGCGACACCACCGGCCTGCCGGCCTGGCACCGGGACCTGGTGAGCGCCCTGCAGCGGACCCTGCCCTCCCGCGTGGTCGTCGAGAACGAGACCAACCTGGCCGCCCTGGCCGAGCAGCGCCTGGGCGTGGCCCGCGACCTGGACTCCTTCGTCCTGCTGTGGCTCGGCGCGGGCGTGGGCGCGGCCGTGGTCCTGGACGGACGGCTGCGCCGGGGCGCCTCCGGCGGGGCGGGCGAGATCGGCTTCCTCCCGGTCCCCGGCACGGAGGGCCTGCCCTCCGCCGCCGACTGCTCGGGCGGATTCCACGCCCTCGTCGGCCGGGAAGCCGTGACCGCGCTGGCGCGCGAACACGGCTTCCCGGGCCTGGCGGAGGAGGCCGTCGCCGGCGCCGCGGGCGAGGCGTTCCTCGAAGCCCTGGCCGAGCGCCTCGCCCTGGGCGCGGCGGCGGCCGCGGCGATCCTGGACCCGGGCTGCGTGGTCCTGGCGGGCGAACTCGGCCGCGCGGGCGGCCCCGCCCTGGCGGCCCGGGTCGCCCACCGCCTGGCGAAACTGATCCCGGTCCCCACGGAGATCCGCGCCACGACCCTGGGGGACCCGGCGGTCCTGGCGGGCGCGAAACTGGCAGCGCGGGAGGCGGCCCAGAAGGTGCTGTTCGGCGGGTAGGAGGGTCTTCGGGTCTGCGGGGCAGCGTGGGGCGGCAGGATCCCGGTGACTCGCCCCAGCGGCCCGGCCGGGGATGTGTGCGGGGTGCGGGCGCCGGCCGCCGCGGCGGCCGTCCTCTCCTACCGCCCCCGCGCCGCCAGGAATTCCGCGAAGGTCACCCGGCCCACCGCGTGGGACGGCGTCAGGTTTCCGCCCCGCTTGAAGCCCGCGTATGCCTTGCCCGCCAGGGGGAGGGGGAACACCCGGCGGCTGCGGCCCGTCGCCGACAGGTAGGCGTGGGCCCATTCCTGCAGGGTGCGGATCTCCGGCCCGCCCATGTCCGGGACGCGGCCCGACGGCGCCGGGACCGCCAGTTCCGCCAGCCGGTCCGCGACCTCCCCGACGGCGATGGGCTGCACCCGTACCCCGCTCGGCATGGGCACCGGCACGACCGGCACCTTCGCCGCCACGTCCGTCACCATCGCCACGAGGTCGTGGAACTGCGTCGTGCGCAGGATCGTCACGCCCAGCCCGGACTCCTCCAGCAGCCGCTCCACCGCCAGCTTCCTCTTGTAGTAGCCGAGCGGGACCACGTCCACGCCGACGATCGAGATGTAGACGACGTTCGTGACGGTTCCCGCCCGCCGGGCCGCCGCGATCAGGTGACCGGCGGCCACGTCGTCGCCCTTGCCCGCACTGCGCGTGTTGCTCGCACAGTGCACGACCACCTCCACGCCCGCCATCGCCGCGTCCAGCCCGCGCCCGTCGCGCAGGTCGACCGGGTGATCGGGGGAGCGCCGGCTCAGTACGCGGACCTCGTGGTCCGCCTCCCGCAGCCGGCCGACGAGCAGCCTGCCGAGGGTTCCGGTGCCTCCGGTGACGAGGATGGTGGTCATGGTGCCGCCCTTCGCTGGGAACGTCTCTTCGGCAGCAGAGACCGGACAGCCCTCAGGAATGTGACAGCTGCCGCCGGAGGAATTCCAGCTTCTCCGGGTTGACCACCGTGCTGATGCCGCTGACCAGGCCATTCTCGAATTCCACCACGAGTACCGCCACCTCGCCGAAGAGCAGGGCGGGCGATCCGTTGACCTCCGCGACGGCGACCGGCAGGCCCGACGCGAACTTCTCCAGCACGCCGATCGAGAACCGGGCCACCTTGTCCCGCCCGAGGATCGGCCGCAGCGCCGCACCGACCACGCCGCCGCCGTCGGACACGTACCGCACGTCGGCCGTGAGCAGGCCCTCCAGCCGGGCCAGGTCCCCGTTGCGCGCCGCGGTCAGGAAGGTCTCCACCAGGCTCTGCCACCGCTCGGGGTCCGGCTCGAAGCGCCGCTCCGGCGCGGCGGCCCGGTCCGCGGCCACACGGCCCGCCGCGCGCCGGTAGAGCTGACGGCAGTTGGCCTCGGTGAGGTCGAGGAGGCCGGCGATCTCCCGGTGGCTGTAGGCGAAGGCCTCGCGCAGGACGTACACCGCCCGCTCGACCGGTGTGAGCTGCTCCAGCAGCACCAGCAGGGCCATGGACACGCCGTCCCGCTGCTCCGCCGACTCCAGCGGGCCGAGGGTCCCGTCCCCGGTGAGGACGGGTTCCGGGAGCCAGGGGCCGACGTACGCCTCGCGGCGGGCCCGCGCCGAGGTGAGGCTGTTCAGGCACAGGTTCGTGACGACCTTGGCGAGCCAGGCCCCCGGGTGCTCGATGCCCTCGCGGTCCGCCGCCGCCCAACGCAGGTACGCGTCCTGCACGGCGTCCTCCGCCTCCGCGGCGGAGCCGAGCATGCGGTAGGCGATGCCGAACATCCGGGGCCGGTGTTCCTCGAAGTCCGCGTCGGGTGCGGTGACATGGGTGCTCACCCGGCAAGCCTAAGCACGTGCGAGGACCCGGTGGCCGCCGGGCCACCGGGTCCTCACGCCTTTCGCACTGCACAGCCGCTCACTGCACAGCCGCTCACGGCTCAGGGATCACGGATCCGGAGCCAGGGGGGCGGGTCAGCAGGCGCCCTGGTCCCTCCAGACACCCCATTCACCGGTGGTGCCGGGCTCCTCGTTCTGCGTCCACCACTGGGCCTTCCAGGTGCGGCCCTTGTGGGAGACGACGTTGCCGGTGTTGTAGATCGTGCCCGCCGCGTACGCCGGGCTCGTGCAGGTCCCGCCCGTCGGGGGAGGGGTGGTGGGCGGCGTGGTCGGAGGAGTGGTCGGCGGGGTGGTCGGGGGCTGGGTGCCGCCCGGCTCCGTCACCGTCCTGCCGCGCGCCAGGTCCCCGGCGAGGGCGTAGGTCGTGCCGGAAATGTTCACCGTCCAGTTCGAGGGCGTGGAGACCGGCAGGTAGTAGTTGAACGCCAGGTCGACCGAGGCGCCCGGAGCCAGCGTCTGCCAGGCCGGGAGCTTCAGGGAGACCCGCTGGAAGTCGCCCTTCAGGCCGCCGACGTTGTTGCCGGTGTGTCCGCTGCTGATCACCTTCGTGCCGAAACCCGACTGGTCGGAGGCGTTGTCCGGGGCGGAGGTCCCGTAGTCGAACTGGAACTCGGTGCCGCCGGGCAGCGTCGTCCTCGTGTTGTTGGTGATCTTGAGCTTCGGGGTGAGGGGGTAGTTGGAGTCGCCCAGCTTGAATTCGGTGAACTCCGTCTTGACGTCGACGGCCTGGGTGGGCAGCGCCGTGCCGGCCTTCTTCGCGCCGTACGGAGGGGCCGACTTGAACTTCTGGTACATCGTGTCGGTGAGCGTGTCGCCCATCTCGTACTGGCCCTTGGCCGCGTTGTACGAGTAGTCGCCCGCGAGCTCCCACACCATCGTGCCGCCGATGCCCTTGTTCACCACGTAGTCGGCCTTGGCGCCCACCGACTGTTCGTCCTCGGTCGAGAGGAAGACCTTCTTCTGCGCGTTCCACAGCCACGGCGCCACCAGGGTGGAGTCGTACTTGCGGACGTAGGTGCCGGTCAGCGTGGTGGTCGCCGGGAAGCCGTACGCGGTGACGTAGTCGCCGACGACCCCCTTCTCCAGGTTCTTGGCGTGCCACATCGGGTTGGAGCCCGCCGGGGACTCGGCTCCGTTGGTGTCCTTGTCGTGCCACAGGTTGTCGATGCCGACCGCGCCGTCGCCGCACTTGGTCAGGCCCGCGCCGGCCGGGCAGGTGGTCGCGGGGGCCTTGCCCCACAGCCCGTCGGTGCCGCCCTGCACGTTCTTGAAGCCGCGGGTGTAGTAGGGCAGGCCGATGTTGATGCGGCCCCCGGGCATCGAGCCGCGGAAGTAGTGGTACGCCCAGTCGGTGTTGAGGTAGCCGATGCCGCCGTACTGGGAGGTGGAGTAGACGCCCGCGGCGGCCAGTTCGCCGTCCTTGCCGTCGTCGAAGAGCGAGGCGTTGGGGCCGACGTACTCGTTCCAGGCGCCGTGCAGGTCGTAGGACATGATGTTGACGTAGTCCAGGTACTTCTGGACTTGGAACGTCTCCATGCCCCGCAGCAGGTAGCCGGAGGAGGGGGCGGCGACGGAGAGCAGGTAGTGCTTGCCGTCCGCGGCGCCCGCGCGGTCGAGCTTCTCGCGCAGGGACTTCATCAGGGCCGCGTAGCCCTGCACCAGGCCGGCGCGGCGGGCGTTGGACAGCTGCCAGTCCAGCGGGTTGCCCGCATCCTTCATGGTGGTCGGGTACTCGTAGTCGATGTCGACGCCGTTGAACCCGTACGTGCGGATGAACTCGACCGAGGAGTCGGCGAAGGTGTCGATGCCGGCCTGGTTGACCGAGCCGTCGGCGTTCGTGGCCATCGAGTAGAAGCCTCCGGACGCGACGCGGTTGCCGTCGGCCCCGAAGTACCCGCCGGTCTCCGCCCAGCCGCCGACCGAGATCAGCGTCTTGACGTCCGGGTACTGCTTCTTGAACTTCGTCAGCTGGTTGAAGTGGCCCTTGTAGGGGAGGGCCGGGTCCATCTCGGCGCCCGCGACGCCGGGCCACGTCATCCCGGTGGCGGCGTTGTTCGTGTGGTCCGCGCCGACCGAGATCTTGTGGTCGGCGCCCACATGGGCGAAGGCGTAGTTCAGGTGGGTGACCTTGGACCACGGGATGTCGTGGGCGAGGTAGGCCGGCTCGCCGTTCTTGCCGGTGCGCCAGCCGGTGAAGTATCCGATGACGCGGCGCTGGTGGTCGGCGCCCATCTTCTCGCGGCCTTCGGTGTCGTAGACCGAGCAGTACGGCACGTCGACGCCGGCCGTCTTGTACAGCCCGTCGGGGCGACAGCTCTCGTTGTCGGCCGCGTGGGAAACGCCCGCCGAGAGCCCGCCCACCAACAGTCCGGCGATTGCGGCGCCGGATGCCAGGAGCATCGCTCTCGTACGTGTGGGGGACAGCATTGTGCCTCCTGGGGAGGGGAGGATGCAGGACACAACTGGACACGACATGAAGCAACAGGACTGGTGCATCAGCTTGTTGGCCCGTGACGTGCGCACATCTGACGGGCTGTTCCCGGGAAGATGAGGGGAACGTTAAGAGGACTAGACCAGCGCGTCAATAGGTCTGGACCAATCCCCGGCCCACTTGACAAATCCCGGATCCGTCCACCCGTGCTGTGAGCCAGACCACACCACATCACCCGCATGGCCCCGGATCGCCCGTGGCAGACTGGCTTCAGTACCAGTAAGCAGCGCACTCCGGGGTCGGTGTAATTCCGAACCGGCGGTTATAGTCCGCGACCCGTCCGCAGCCAGCGGCCGGTTGACCAGGTGAGATTCCTGGACCGACGGTTAAAGTCCGGATGGGAGGCAGTGCGCGGCGGGCCAGTCACCGGTACGCCGCCGTCGGCGGTTCATCGGCATATCCCTGTGGATATGTCTGATCGGACCGTTTTTTCGGCCTCGGCGTCCCCGTGTGTGCTGGACCGCTTCATCTGTCGTATCCCGACAGGCCCCGGAGTCCGTGCCCGATGAGGCAGGAGGACCCGGTGGCGACACACGTCGCGCACGCAGCACCCGACGCGGACGTCCGCGCCATGCGCCGAGCCATCGCGCTCGCCGCCCGCGGACTCGGCTCCACCAGCCCCAATCCGGTCGTCGGATGCGTCATCGCCGACGCCTCGGGCACGGTCGTCGGCGAGGGCTGGCACGAGCGGGCCGGCGGCCCGCACGCCGAGGTCCACGCCCTGCGCGCGGCAGGCGAAGCCGCCCCCGGCGCCACCGCCTACGTCACCCTCGAACCGTGCAACCACACCGGTCGTACGGGGCCCTGCGCACAGGCCCTGATCGACGCCGGGATCACCCGCGTGGTCTACGCCGTCTCCGATCCGAACCAGCAGGCGAGCGGAGGCGCGGCCACCCTGCGCGCGGCCGGGATCGAGACCACGGCCGGACTCCTCGCGGACGAGGCCGAGGCGGGCAACGCCGCCTGGCTGACCTCCGTACGGCTCGGGCGCCCGTACGTCACCTGGAAGTACGCCGCCACCCTCGACGGACGCAGCGCCGCCGCGGACGGCAGCAGCCGCTGGATCAGCTCCGCCGAGTCCCGCGCCGACGTCCACCGGCTGCGCGCCGAGGCCGACGCCGTCCTCGTCGGCTCCGGCACCCTGCACGCCGACGACCCGCACCTCGCCGTGCGCGGCGTCGAGGGCGCGACCCAGCCGCTGCGGATCGCCCTCGACGCCCGCGCGCAGGTCCGGCCGGCGGCCCGCGTCCTCGACGACGCCGCGCCCACGCTGCTCGTCGTGGGCGAGGACGCCGACACCCGGCACCTGCCCGGCGTGGAGCTGCTCCGGCTGCCCCTGCACGACGGCCGCATCGGCGTGCACGACCTGCTCGCCCGCCTGTACGCCCGCGGCGTGCGCTCCGTCCTGCTGGAAGGCGGACCCGCCCTGGCGGGGGCCTTCCTCGAGGCCGGAGCCGTCGACCGCGTCATCGGCTACATCGCCCCGGCCCTGCTCGGCGCGGGCCCCGCGGCACTCGCCGACGCCGGCATCACGAACATCTCCGCCGCGCTGCGCCTCGACCTCACCGAGGCCGTCCGCATCGGCCCCGATCTCCGCATCACCGCAGTCCCCGCCATCGCCACCCCCACCGCCACCAAGGAGCACTGAGTGTTCACCGGAATCGTCGAAGAACTGGGCGAGGTCACCGCCGTCGAGCAGCTCCGGGAAGCCTCCCGCTTCCGGCTGCGCGGCCCCCTGGTCACGGAGGGCGCCAAGCACGGCGACTCCATCGCGGTCAACGGCGTCTGCCTGACCGTCGTGGAGACCGCCGAGGGCGAGTTCACCGCGGACGTCATGCAGGAGACCCTGAACCGCTCCGGCCTCGGCGCCCTGACCGAGGGTTCCCGGGTCAATCTGGAGCGTCCGATGGCCCTCGGCGGACGGCTCGGCGGCCACCTGGTCCAGGGGCACGTGGACGGCACCGGCGAGATCCTCTCCCGGACCCCCTCGGAGCACTGGGAGATCGTCAAGGTCGCCCTCCCGCAGCACCTCTCCCGGTACGTGGTCGAGAAGGGCTCCATCACGGTCGACGGCGTCAGCCTGACCGTGGTCGAGGCCGCGGCCGACTGGTTCACCATCAGCCTCATCCCCACCACCCTCGCGCTGACCACGCTCGGCATCAAGCAGCCCGGCGACCCGGTCAACCTGGAGGTCGACGTCCTCGCGAAGTACGTCGAGCGCCTGCTCGCCGCCGGCGTGGACCCGCTGCACGCGACGGGAGACGACCGGTGACCGCCCTGTCCTGGCTCAACGCGGAGGCCTTCACCGTCTTCGGCCAGAAGGTCATCTGGTCCGACATGATCGGCAACCTGATGGGCCTGGCCGCACTCGCCCTCGGCTGGCGCCGCTCCCTCTGGACCTGGCCCGCCCAGCTGCTCTCCGGCCTGATCCTCATCGCCGCCTACGCCTCCGCCCACCTCGCCGGCGGCGCCGGCAAGCAGCTCCTGGTGATCGGCGTGGCCGTGTGGGGCTGGCGCGCCTGGCAGCTCGGCCGGCAGCAGGCCCAGGACGGCTCCATCGCCGTGCGCACCGCGAGCTGGAAGGAGCGCGGACTGCTGCTCGCCGGAGCGGTGGCGGGCACCCTCGCCGTCGGCGGTCTGTTCACGCTCTACCCGGACCTGTCCTGGAGCCCGTGGGCCGACGCCTACATCTTCGTCGGCACCATCGTCGCGATGATCGCCCAGGCCCGCGGCCTGGTCGAGTTCTGGTTCGCCTGGCTCCTCGTCGACCTGGTCGGCGTCCCCCTCGCCTTCAACAACGGCCTGGCCTTCTCCGGCCTCGTCTACGTCGTCTACTTCGCCCTCGTGCTGTGGGGCGCCTACGACTGGTACCAGCGCTCGCGCACCACCATCCCCGCCCCGGCCCTGGAAGGAGCAACGGCATGACCAGCCTCAAGCCCGTGCCCGACATCCCCGAAGAGACCTTCCGCCTCGATCCCGTCGAGCAGGCCATCCGCGACATCGCGGCGGGCCGGCCCGTCGTCGTGGTCGACGACGAGGACCGCGAGAACGAGGGCGACCTCGTCATCGCCGCCGAGAAGGCCACCCCCGAGATCGTCGCCTTCATGATGAGCGAGTGCCGTGGCCTGATCTGCGCCCCCCTGGAGGGCCCGGAGCTGGAGCGGCTCGAACTCCCGCAGATGGTCCAGAACAACACCGAGTCGATGAAGACCGCCTTCACCGTCTCCGTCGACGCGAGCGCCGCCCACGGCGTCTCCACCGGCATCTCGGCCGCCGACCGTGCCACCACCCTGCGGATGCTCGCCGACGGGGTCTCCCAGCCCGGCGACTTCGTCCGCCCCGGCCACATCTTCCCGCTGCGCGCCAAGCCCGGCGGCGTCCTGGTCCGCAACGGCCACACCGAGGCCGCGGTCGACCTCGCCCGCCTCGCGGGCCTGCGCCCGGCCGGCGCCATCGTGGAGATCGCCGGCGAGGACGGCGTGATGCTGCGCCTGCCCGAGCTGATCCCCTTCGCCCGCAAGCACGGCCTGACGATCATCTCGATCGAGGACTTGATCGCCTACCGCCGCTCCGCCGAGCCCACCGTGCGCCGCGAGGCCGAGGTCAGCCTGCCGACCGCCTTCGGCGACTTCACCGCCTACGGCTTCCGCTCCACCGTCGACGGGGTCGAGCACGTCGCCCTCGTCCACGGCGAGATCGGCGACGGCGCCGACATCCTGGTCCGCATGCACTCCGAGTGCCTGACCGGCGACATCTTCGCCTCCCAGCGCTGCGACTGCGGCCCCCAGCTGCACGCCTCGATGGAGCGGATCAAGACCGAGGGCCGCGGGGTCGTCGTCTACCTGCGCGGCCACGAGGGCCGCGGCATCGGACTGCTGTCCAAGCTGCGCGCGTACGAGCTCCAGGAGCGCGGCCGCGACACCCTCGACGCCAACCTGGAGCTGGGCCTGCCGGCCGACGCCCGTGACTACGCGGCCGGCGCGCAGATCCTCGCCGACCTCGGCGTGCGCACGGTCCGGCTGCTGACGAACAACCCCGAGAAGTCCGCCGCCCTCGTCCGCTACGGCATCACGGTCAACAGCCGGGAGTCGATGCCGCTGGAGGCGGGCGAGCACAATCTGCGGTACCTGCGCACCAAGCGGGACCGGATGGGCCACGACCTGCCCTGGCTGGACGAGGCCGTGACCACGTCCGCCTGCGGCAACCAGTAAGAACGCGCGACCCCGGCGCGCACGAGGCGCGCGTCACCCCCGCGCATCACCGGCGCGCACTCCGCGCGCACCACCCGTACGTACATCCACGAACCACCGAGGAGCAGAGCTGTGAGCGGCAAGGGCGCACCCGAACTGAGCGTGAAGAACTGCGGAGACCTCCGAGTCGCCGTGATCGCGGCCCAGTGGCACGAGAAGGTCATGGACGGACTGGTCGACGGCGCCCTGCGGGCCCTGCACGAGCTGGGCATCGACGAGCCCACCCTGCTCCGTGTCCCCGGCAGCTTCGAACTCCCGGTCGTGGCGAAGGTACTCGCCGGTCGCGGTTACGATGCCATCGTCGCCCTCGGTGTGGTCATCCGCGGCGGCACCCCGCACTTCGACTACGTCTGCCAGGGCGTCACCCAGGGCCTGGTACAGGTGTCGATCGACACCGGAGTCCCCGTCGGCTTCGGTGTACTGACCTGCGACAACGACGAGCAGGCGCTGGACCGCGCCGGACTCGAGGGGTCGAACGAGGACAAGGGGCACGAAGCGGTCACCGCCGCCGTCTCCACGGCCATGACCCTGCGGACCGTCAGCGAACCCTGGCGCTGAGTGGCGACGGGCTACCCCGTATTCTGAGGACCATCATGGCGAACAATCCCCTCAAGACCTTCGAAGAGCTCTTCGCCGAGCTCCAGCTCAAGGCCGCCGAAGGCGACCCCAGCACCTCCCGCACCGCCGAGCTCGTCCACAAGGGCGTCCACGCCATCGGCAAGAAGGTCGTCGAGGAGGCCGCCGAGGTCTGGATGGCCGCCGAGCACGAGAGCAAGGAAGCCGCCGCCGAGGAGATCTCCCAGCTGCTCTACCACGTCCAGGTGATGATGGTGGCGCGCGGGATCTCCCTCGACGACGTCTACGCGCACCTCTGAGCCCGGCCCACACCACCCGCCCGTCATCCCGTAATCCACGCACCAAAGGAAGCCCCATGCTGCGCATCGCCGTCCCCAACAAGGGTTCACTCTCCGGACCGGCGTCGGCGATGCTCCATGAGGCCGGCTACCGGATGCGCAAGGAGTCCAAGGAGCTCGTGGTCGTCGACCCCGAGAACGAGGTGGAGTTCTTCTACCTCCGCCCCAAGGACATCGCGATCTACGTCTCCTCCGGCAAGCTCGACATCGGCATCACCGGCCGCGACCTGCTGCTCGACTCCGGCGCCAGCGCCGAGGAGATCCTGCCGCTGAACTTCGGCCGGTCCACCTTCCGCTACGCCACCACCCCCGGCACGGCGAAGGGCCCCGAGGACTTCAACGGGATGACGATCGCGACCTCGTACGAGGGAATCGTCGCCAAGCACCTCGCCGAGAAGGGGATCGACGCCTCCGTCGTGCACCTGGACGGCGCGGTCGAGACCGCCATCCAGCTCGGCGTCGCCCAGATCATCGCGGACGTCGTCGAGACCGGCACCAGCCTGCGCAACGCGGGCCTGGAGGTCATCGGCGAGCCGATCCTCACCTCCGAGGCCGTCGTGATCCGCGGCAACGGCGCCGACGGCGACGACCCGCAGGTCCAGCAGTTCCTGCGGCGCCTGCAGGGCGTGCTGGTGGCCCGCAGCTACGTGATGATGGACTACGACTGCCGCGCCGAGCACCTGGAACGCGCCGTCGCCCTCACCCCGGGCCTGGAGTCGCCGACCGTCTCCCCGCTGCACAACGAGGGCTGGGTCGCGGTCCGCGCGATGGTCCCGGCCAAGGAAGCCCAGCGGATCATGGACGACCTGTACGAACTCGGCGCGCGCGCGATCCTCACCACCTCGATCCACGCCTGCCGCCTTTAGGGGGCGCCGGCGTGCCGAGACCGGCACGCCGCCCCCCGACCCCGCACGCCACCTCCAGAAGGCAACGCACCATGGCCGAGTCCGCCGCCCAGCCCGCACCGCCCACCCTGCCGGTCACCTTCCGGCCGACCCGCACCCGGGCCGTCCTGCTGGGCGTCGGCCTCGCCATGTTCACCACCATCACCGCCATCGCCGTGATGCTGGAGCGCCTGCAGCCCGGCGAGCGGATCAGCTTCATCTTCGTCGCCACCCTGCTGACGTCCGTCCTCGTCCTGCTCAGCCGCCCCAAGGTGGTCGCCGACGAGGCCGGCGTCACCGTCGTCAACCTGACCACCACTCGCCGTCTGGAGTGGGCGGAGATCCTCCGGGTCAACCTCCGCCCCGGCGACCCGTGGGTGTTCCTGGACCTCAGCGACGGCACCAGCCTGCCCGCCCTCGGCATCCAGCCGGGTGTCGCCAAGCAGCAGGCGATCGGCGACGCCCGCGCCCTGCGCGCCCTCGCCGAGAGCAGGGGAACCGGCCCGAACGACCGCTGAGCCGTCAGATCCTCGTCGCTGCGTACCGTTGCGGCCGCGATCTCAATGACTACCCTGGTGGCGGGGCGCAGCCGTGCGCCCTCCCACCGGCCCCGGGACCCCGTGGTCCGTGGGCACCTGCAACTTGAGGAGTGACTCCCTCCAGCAATGGACGGATCGTCCGGTAATATCCGCGCCGCCCTCCCCACGGAGGCGGCGGCATGACCATCCCGCTACTCCTGCTCGGGGCCGCTTTCGCCCTGATCCTCGCCAACGGTTTCTTCGTGGCCGCCGAGTTCGGCCTCGTCACCGTGGAGCGATCCGACGCCGAGCGCGCCGCAGCCGACGGCGACCGCCGTGCCCGTACGGTCGTCAAGGCCCTGCGGGAGCTGTCCTTCCAGCTCTCCGGCACCCAGCTCGGCATCACCATCACCTCCCTCGTGGTCGGCATGCTCGCCGAGCCCGCCCTCGCCGCTCTGCTGGCCGGGCCGCTCACCGCGACCGGCCTGCCGAAGGGGGCAGTCTCCGGCGCCGGCGTCGTCATCGGCATGCTGCTCGCCTCCGCCGTCCAGATGGTCGTCGGCGAGCTCGTCCCGAAGAACTGGGCGGTCTCCCGGCCCCTCCAGGTCGCCCGCTTCGTCGCCGGCCCCCAGCACGCCTTCTCCCGCGCCTTCCGGCCGGTGATCGCCGGCCTCAACGCCGTGGCCAACCGCCTCGTGCGGGCGCTCGGAGTGGAGCCGACGGAGGAGATGGCCTCCGCCCGCACCCCTGGCGAACTGGTCTCGCTGGTCCGCCATTCGGCCCAGGCCGGCGCCCTCGAACAGGACACCGCCGATCTCTTCGTACGGACCCTCTCCCTGGGCGAGCTCACGGCCCAGCACGTCATGACCCCCCGCGTGAAGGTCAGCGCCCTCCAGCACACGGCCACCGCGGCCGACGTGCTGAACCTGACCCGCGCCACGGGCCTGTCCCGCTTCCCCGTCTACCGCGACCGCATCGACGAGGTCACCGGCGTGGTCCACCTCAAGGACGCCCTCGCCGTGCCCGAGTCCGAACGCGACTGCACCACCGTGAGCCGGATCTGCGTCGCCCCGCTGCTGGTGCCCGGCTCCCTGCCGGTACAGCCGCTGCTGGAGCGGCTGCGCAGCGAACAGCCGATGGCGGTGGTCGTCGACGAGTACGGCGGCACCGCCGGCGTGGTCACGCTGGAGGACATCGTGGAGGAACTCGTCGGAGAGGTCCGCGACGAGCACGACCTCGCCGAGGACGAGACCCCCGAACTCGCCGCCGCGCCGCCCGAGGACGGCCGCCCCTCCTGGGAGGCCGACGGCAGCTGCCGGGTACAGATGCTGCGCCGGATAGGCCTGGAGGTACCCGAAGGCCCCTACGAGACCGTCGCCGGCCTCGTCGCCGACCTGCTCGGCCGGATTCCCGTACCCGGGGACCGCGCGGAGCTCCCCGGCTGGAAGCTGTCCGTCCGCCGCGTCGGCCGCAACCGCGCGGAACGCGTGCGCCTGGTCCGGCTCACCGCCGTGCCGGTGGTGCCCGCGGCCGGCCCCTACCGGCCCGCCTCGCAGGCCGACAGGGCCGCCGTGCTCGGCTCCGGCCGCCACGGCGAACCCGCCCCGCAGCGGGCCGAGCTGGAAGGCGCCGCCCGATGAACGCGCTCCAGCTCCTCTTCGCCCTGCTCCTGGTCCTGGCCAACGGCTTCTTCGTCGGCGCCGAGTTCGCACTCGTCTCCGTACGGCGCAGTCAGATCGAGCCCCTCGCGGCAGAATCCAAGCGGGCCCGCCAGGTGCTCCACGGCCTGGAGAACCTGCCGCGCATGATGGCCGCCGCGCAGTTCGGCATCACCATCTGCTCCCTCACCCTCGGCGCGGTCGCCGAACCCACCGTGGCCCGGCTGCTGGAGCCCGTCTTTCATGCCGCCCACGTCCCGCAGGGTCTGATCCACCCCCTCGGCTACGCCGTCGCGCTCGCCGCTGTGATCTTCCTGCACCTGGTCATCGGGGAGATGGTCCCCAAGAACCTCGCGATGGCCGCCCCCGAGAAGACCGCCCTGTGGTTCAGCCCCGGCCTGGTCGCCTTCGCCCGCCTCTGCGGGCCGGTCACCAGCGCGCTCGGAGCCTGCGCCAAGCTCGTCCTGAAGCTCTTCAAGGTCGAACCCAAGGACGAGGTCGAGGCCGTCTACACCTCCGCCCAGCTGGGCCGGCTCCTCAAGGACTCCCGGCGGGCCGGGCTCCTGGAGCCGGTCGAGCAGGAGCGGCTCGAGGACGCCCTGGAACTGGGCAGCCGCCCCGTCACCGACGTCCTCCTCGACCGGGACCGCCTGGTCACGGTCGGCCCCTCCGTCACCCCGCGCCAGATCGAGCAGCTGACGGTGCGCACCGGCTACTCCCGTTTCCCCGTACGTGCCGACAGCGGCGCCTTCATGGGCTACCTGCACGTCAAGGACGTACTGGACCTGGAGGACCGGGAGCGGGCCGTACCCCAGCGGGTCTGGCGCCGGATGACCACGCTGTGCGCCACCGTCCCCCTGGACGACGCGCTCAGCGTCATGCGCCGGGACGCCACCCATCTGGCCCAGGTCGCGGACCAGAGCGGCCGTGTCCTCGGCCTGGTCGCCCTGGAGGACGTCCTGGAAATGCTGGTCGGCGAAGTCCGCGACCCTTCGCACCGGGCGTACGTGCGGGGCGCGTAGCCGCTGCCGGGGGCTCCACCCCCGAACCCCCGCACCTCGAACGCCGGGCAGGCTGAACGTTTCAGCCCGCCCGGCGTCCGAGGGCACAGGAGGCGGAGCGCACGCACGGGTCCGGGCGGGGCCCGGGGAAACGGTGAGTGGGCGGGGCGGGGAGAAGGCTCCGCGCAGCGGCCACCGTCGCCCGCCGGGGGTCACAGCGCCGGCGGCTCCGGCCGTTCCTGCGGCCCCCGCCCCGACAGGACCTCCCCGTAGGCCTGCATCAGGTCCGCCAGCCGCAGCGTCGCCAGGTCGTCCCGTGACGGCTCACCCGCGAAACCCGCCAGCCTCAGATCCCGGTACGCGCAGCTCTTCTCGTACAGCGTGCGCAGGAAGCGGCCGTTGCCGAGCTCGTCGATCCAGCCCTGCTCCACCACGTGCCCGCTGATGCTGCGCAGCTCCTCCAGCGCCTCCTCGTCCCAGCGGTCCCCGTTCGCCTCCGCCAGCACCCCACCGATCGCGGTCAGTTCCAGCGGACGGTAGCTGGGGAAGTCCACCCGGGTGGTGAACCGCGACGACAGCCCCGGATTGGCGGCCAGCAGCCGGTCCATCCCGGCCGGGTAGCCCGCCAGGATCACCACCAGGTGGTCCCGGTTGTCCTCGGCCCGCTTCAGCAGCACCTGCAGGGCCTCGTCCCCGTACGCGTCGCCCTTGCTGTAGCCCGAGTTCGACAGCGAGTACGCCTCGTCCACGAACAGCACCCCGCCGATCGCCGAATCGATCAGCTCGTTCGCCTTCACCGCGGTCTGCCCGAGGAACTCGCCCACGAGGTCGGCCCGCTGGGCCTCCACCAGATGGTCGCCGCCCAGCAGGCCCAGCGCGTAGAAGACCCGGCCCAGGATCCGGGCCACCGTCGTCTTGCCGGTGCCCGAGGGCCCGGAGAACACGAAGTGGCGTTTCGGCGGCTGCACCGGCAACCCCTGGCCCGCCCTCAGCCGCGCCATGTGGAGCTGCGCGGAGAGCGCCTTCACCTGCCGTTTGACCGGCTCCAGCCCCACCATCCGCTCCAGCTCCGCCAGTGCCTCGGCGAGCGCCGCGGGGTCCGCCGGTCCGGTGGGGAGCCCTTCGGGGGCGCCCTGCGGCGGGACGGACACCTTGCGCCGTGCGCCCTCCACCCGGCCCGCCGGGGGAGGGGGCGGCGCCAGCGGGTCGGACTCCAGCTGACCGTCCGCGGCGATGTCCTGGACGGGCCCGCCGCCCAGCGCGACCGCCGCGAAGTCCCCGCCGGCGGGGGAGGGGCCGTGCCCGCCGTAGGCCCCGTACCCGGCGTACCCCGCAAGGCCCGCCAGATCGGCCATGCCGTCGGTGTCGTCACCGTCCTCGATGGCCGTCAGCCGGGCCGCGGTGTCCATGAACGAGGCGTCCACCCGGTGCACCGCCCGGTAGAGCGGCAGCGCCGCCGCGCTGCGCCCGGTGCCCTCGTGCGCCCGCGCCAGCCAGTACCGCAGCTCCTTGCGCTGTGGCTGCTCGCTGCGACATCGCATCAGCGCCGCCGACAGCATCGGCTCCGCCTGCCCGTACATCTCCAGCCGGACGCGCGCCATCCCGCCGAACAGCCCGGCCTCGATTCCCAGCAGCGGATCGTTCACCAGCGGCTCGGTGTGCCGCACCAGCTGCTCCCAGTCCTTGACCAGGTAGGCGCGGCAGGCGTGCAGGAATCGCACCTGCGCGTCGGTGTCCACCGGCGGCAGCGCGGCGAGGGCCTGGTCCAGCTCGGGCACGTGGCGGCCGTCCAGCCAGTGCGAGGCGTGGGCGAGCAACAGGTCCCGCCGGCTCTCCAGCACCGGCTGCACCCACCAGCCCAGCCAATACCAGGAGTTCAGCATCCGCCGGTGCCGGGCCCGCTGCTCTCCGAACCGGTCCCGGTGCGCGTACATGCGCAATAAGGCGGTGCCGGTGTCGACCCGCAGCGCGTGCAGGCCGAGCCATGCGTCGGCCATCGAGGGATCGAGTCGTACGGCCGCCCGGAACTCCTCCTCGGCCTGCGGGTAGGCGCCCATGGTGCAGGCGTCGACTCCGCGCAGCCAGGCGAGTTCGGCCGGGGCTTGCCTGCTGCCCGGCGTGCCGAAATCCATCACGTCCCCCACAAGCCTGCCCCCGTGGTGCGCGGCAACCCCCGCTTCGAGCGCGCGAGTTGCTCACTGCGCCGATGAAATCAGGGCTGCATCGTACCTGCGGTTTCGCACCTTACGTAGGGCGCGACGGACTCCGTTTGGGCGTGCGCCCCAGGCGCCTTCGGTGACTCAGGGTGAAGAATCGGGGGTTGGTCGCCTCGTGTGACACCCCGGGGGAGGGGCTCGCGGGCAGAACGAAGCCCCCGATCACGGGGGAACAATCGGGGGCTTCGTGTCCGCGGCAGCCGGTGAAGGCCGCACATTCAGAACGTAAGGCCGGTGCGGGGCCCAGGTCAAGCAGGCCGGTCGAGGCCCGGTGGAGCGCAATTCCGGGGCTGCTCAGGCCCGGGGGAGCCCGTCACCCTCGGTGACGGAAGCGGCGGTTCCCGCCGTCGCTCGGGTCCCGGAAGACCACTCGTATCCCGTACCGCTCTGGCGTACCAGGGCGTCGGCGAAGGGGCGCGAAGGGTCATCGGAGAAGTGCGCGCGCTCCGCGCGCTCCCATCCGTCCCAGAAGTCGGAAAGTTCGCGCCCGTCCCGGTTCCGCCCCCGCAGCCAGGCCTGCGCACGCGGGGTCTCCATCCACAGCAGCCGCGCCAGATGCGGGCGCAGCGCCCGTCGGCCTGCGCCGACCCCCTCCACCAGAAGCACCGGCGCCGGCTCCAGGACCCGCTCCGGCCCGAAGCGGCGCTCCACCCAGTCGTACGGGGCCCAGCGCGCGGGCCGTCCGGCGGCGAGCGGCTCCAGCACCTGCGCGCGCAGCCGCTCCTCCCAGCCGAAGAACTCCTCGTGGGTGGCCACGTCGTCCAGGTGCAGCACCGGCGCACCGCCCAGCGCCTCGGCGAGCCGGCCCGCGAAGGTGCTCTTCCCTGATCCGGCGTGCCCGTCGATCCCGACCAGGCGCACCGGGCCGAGGGAGGGAGGCAGCGCGGCGAGCTCGCGTGCGAGCGACTCGAGTGACTGGTGTGGCTCCACCCGACCAGCGTAGACAAGCCCGACACGGCCCCCGGCTTCGGCCCGCCGCCGCCGGGAACTGGAAGGGTGAAGCCACCCAAGCGCCGACCCACCCGGGGGAACCACGCGATGACCGCACCCACGCCACGCAGGGCCGTACTCGTCGCCGCACTCGCGGTCGCCACCGCGGCCACCGCCGCCACCGTCTCCGGCACCAGCGCCTCCGCGTCCGCCCCGCCCACCCCGCGGGTGCCGGGCCGCACCGTCGACAACCGCTTCTGGTTCTCGTACGGCCACTGGCGGGCCGGCACCCACCAGGGCACCACCGCCGTCCCCGGCGCCCGCCCCGGCCTGGAGATCGGGACGGCCGCCGGCCGCACCGAGTACGCCGACCCCCACACCGGGAGGAAGAGCACCTGGGAGTACGCCACCTGGACCTCCCCGGTACACCGCTCCACCGTGCCCGCCACCGAGGCCATCGCCTCCTGGAACGCCTGCACCCCGGCCGGCACCTGGATCCAGGTCGAGCTGCGCGTCACCTACACCGACGGCGCCGTGAGCCCCTGGTACGTGATGGGCCGGTGGGCCTCCGGCGACGGCGACATCCGCCGTACCTCCGTGGACGGCCAGACCGACGGCAAGTCCACGGTCTGGACCGACACGCTGGCCGTGGACGCCCCCGCCGCGGCCGGCGGCCTGCGGATCTCGGACTGGCAGCTGCGCCTGACCCTCCACCGCAGGCCGGGCGCCGGGCGCGGCCCCACCGTGTGGCTCGCGGGCGCCATGGTGTCCGACGTCCCGGACCGGTACACCGTCCCCGCCTCCACCCCCTCCGGAACCGCCCACGAGCTGAAGGTCCCGCGCTACTCGCAGGAAGTCCACACCGGCCGGTACCCCGAGTACGACAACGGCGGCGAGGCCTGGTGCAGCCCCACCTGCTCCCAGATGGTCGTCGAGTTCTGGGGAGGCAAGGCCAGCGCCACGGCCCTGACCTGGGTGAATCCGGACTACGCCGATCCCCAGGTCTGCCACGCGGCCCGCTCCACCTACGACGCCGCCTACAAGGGCTGCGGCAACTGGCCCTTCAACGCGGCGTACGCGGCCACCTACCGGGGGCTCGCCGGCGTCGTCACCCGCCTCACCTCCCTGACCGACCTGGAGACCCTGGTCAGGTCCGGCATCCCGGCCATCACCTCCCAGTCCTTCCTCCGGGAAGAGCTCACGGGCGCGGGCTACGGCACCGCCGGCCACCTGATGGCCGTCGTGGGTTTCACCGCCGCCGGGGACGTGGTTGCCAACGACCCGCACTCGCCAGACAACCCCTCCGTCCGCCGCGTCTACAAGCGCGCCGAGTGGGAGAACGTCTGGCTCCGGACCAAGCGCACGGCCGCCGCCGGCAAGGTCGCCTCGGGCAGCGGAGGCATCTGCTACCTGTACGTCCCGGCGCTGCCGAGCGCGGCGCAGATCCAGGCCCTGCGGGCGGTCGGGGTGCTGTGAAGGAGCGTTTGTTCCCGCCCTGGCCAAGCGGCGTGGATAGGAGCAACATAATGGGGTAAATGGCACATAAAGGCTTCTCAGCACTTCTCAGTAGGAGGCGCCGGCCATGACCACCCATCCGAGCATCGAGCACCACCCCGACCTCGCCGAGATGCGCACCCGGTTCGAGCGGGTGACCAGCACCCCCGCCGCGCAGGCCGTGGAGGCGCTGGCCCTGATCACGGGCCTGTACCTGGCCGCCTCGCCGTGGATCGCGGGATTCAGCTTCCTGACGCCTCTGGCCGTCAACAACCTGATCACCGGCCTGGCCTTCTGTCTGTGCATGGGCGGTCTGGGTTCCGCCTACGAGCGCACCCACGCGATGGCGTGGACGGCGGTCGCCCTCGGAGCGTGGACGATCATCGCCCCGTGGGCCATCGCCGGTGAGATGGACACGACGCGCACCATCGTCAGCAACGTGATCGCCGGAGCCGTCGCCCTGTGCCTCGGCCTCGCGATGGCGGGCATGGCGGGCCGCAACCGCGAGTCCCGCGTCTGACGCGGGCACCGTACGGGACCGGCCGGCCGGGTCCCGACCGCACCGGACTCTTCCGGAGCGGCCGGGGCCCGGCTGCGTGACCTGCGCCACCCGTGACGCTCGTCTCTACCGCAAAGAGGGCGAACGCTGGCACATTGGACATCATGACTGCCGACACCGCCGCCCCGACCGCACCCGCCCGGGCCCTCGTTCGCACCGGAGGCCCCGAGGACGGCTCCTCGTGGCTGGAGCATGTCCTCGGCTGGACCCTCGTGGTCGTCGTCGCCATGTTCGTGACCCAGGTCGGCTGGCTGTGACCTGGGCCGGCCTGCTGTAGCGCCCCCGGCGACCCCGGCTCGGCGACCCCGGCGACCCCGGCTCGGCGACCCCGGCGACCCCGGGCCGGCGGCCCCGGGCCGGCGGCCCCGGCCCTTCGGGCGGCCCTGCGCCGCCCCTTCTGGCGGCCGGGCAGCGCCCTGATGCGCCTCTGCCGTACTGCGGGCATCCTGTGGCGGTTCGAGGGTGGGGCCGGAATCGACTCATGGTCGACCACGTGCAACGACCAGACGATCGCAGGTATGCCGGGTCGAACTCGTTGCAATCGGCCGCAAGTTGTTCGCCGACACTTCGTACGACGCCCTCTCCATGGACGAGATCGCCCCGTTACTGCCTCCCCATCGTCGAGGATTCCGTGGCCGAGCTCATCGCCCGCGCCGGCGGCGAGAGCGAGCTGCCCGACGCCGAGCGGGTCCGCCGCACCCTTGACGGTTACCCGCACTACGCCGAGCATCACCACGCCGCCTACCGCACCATCGTCACCGGTGGCGTCGGCTCCAACGCCGAGGTGCTCGCCATCCGCGAGGCCGACCGCGAGGAACCGGTCGCCACCATCGCCGAAGGCGCGTACGGCCACCGCACACTCCCCCCGATCGCCCGGCTCGCCCTCGTGGGGTGGCTCTCCGCGGTCGAAGGGATCACCCTGGAATGGATCGGCGGGCCGCGCGCCCCGGACGGGCACGACCGGGTCGACGAGCCCGGCCGGGCCGACGAGCCCGGCCGGACCCACCAGCCCGACCAACCAGCCCGGCCGGGCCGCGCTCGGGGCCCTGCTGGTGCGCCGGCTGCGCACCACACCGACGGTGATCGAGGAGTTCGTCCCGGAGTGTCCGGCACCTCCCGCCCCCGAGGAGCCCTCCGATCAGCTTGGTGATCTTGCCCCGGTGACGGGAAGCCCCTGATCGGGCATACTCAAGCCGCCGCAGCCGCTGAACAGGCCCTTCCGTGATCCGGAGGGCAGCATCGGCTGTGAGAGTACCGAGACCCGGCGGCGCGTCCCACACCTCACGCGTCGCCGCCGTGCCCGACCAGGGAGGAGAGCGCCGCCATGACAGACCGCGCCCCGCAGCCGGTGGACCGTCAGCTGCCCACCGAGGAGTCCCGGGACCTCCTCGCCCTCGTACGTGAGATCGCGCAGCGCGAGATCCGCCCCAAGGCCGCCGAGGAGGAGGACTCCGGGCGTTTCCCCCGCGAGGTCTTCACCCTGCTCTCCGAGGCCGGACTGCTCGGCCTTCCGTATCCCGGGGAATTCGGCGGGGGTGAGCAGCCGTACGAGGTCTACCTCCAGGTTCTGGAAGAGCTGGCCGCGGCCCGCCTGACCGTCGGCCTCGGCGTCAGCGTGCACTCCCTGGCCTGCCACGGCCTCGCCGGCTACGGCACCAAGGAGCAGCAGGGAGCCCACCTGCCCGCGATGCTCGGCGGCGGCCTGCTGGGCGCCTACTGCCTCTCCGAGCCGGCCGCCGGCTCCGACGCCGCCTCGCTCACCACCAAGGCGGTGCGCGACGGCGACGACTGGGTCATCACCGGTACCAAGGCCTGGATCACCCATGGCGGCGTCGCCGACTTCTACACCGTCCTCGCCCGCACCGGCGCCGAGGGCCCCAAGGGCATCACGGCCTTCCTGGTCCCCGGGGACGCGGCGGGCCTGACCGCGGCCGTGCCCGAGAAGAAGATGGGCATGAAGGGCTCGCCCACCGCCCAGCTGCACTTCGACGGCGTACGGGTGCCGGACGCGCGCCGCATCGGCGAGGAGGGGCAGGGCTTCTCCATCGCTCTGGCCGCACTGGACGCGGGGCGCCTGGGCATCGCGGCCTGCGCCATCGGCGTCGCCCAGGCGGCGCTGGACGAGGCCCTGATCTACGCCTTGGACCGCAAGCAGTTCGGGCATCCGATCGCGGACTTCCAGGGGCTGCGCTTCATGATGGCCGACATGGCCACCAAGATCGAGGCGGGCCGGGCGCTGTACCTCGCGGCGGCGCGGCTGCGGGACGCGGGCAAGCCGTTCTCCCGCCAGGCCGCCATGGCCAAGCTGTTCTGCACCGATGCGGCGATGGCCGTCACCACGGACGCGGTGCAGGTCCTCGGCGGCTACGGCTACACGGCGGACTTCCCCGTCGAGCGCCTGATGCGCGAGGCGAAGGTGCTCCAGATCGTGGAGGGCACCAACCAGATCCAGCGCATGGTCATCGCCCGCCACCTGGCGGGGCCGGAGACGCGCTGACCTGACCTCCTCAGGTGGGGCCCGGGCGGTGGTGGCTGTGGCCGTGGCCGTGGCCGTGGCCGTGGTGAAGGTGGTGCCGGGGCCCTCGGTCCGGCACCACGCCTCTCCGCGTTGCGGGCCCCCGTAGGACCGGCACGAGGGGGACGGGTGCCCGCGGCTACCGTGCGGACAGCCCCTGGGTGTCGTCCGGGCGGCGCGGCTCGCGCCACATCGCCCACAGCGTCGGACCCTCGCCCGGCAGCCTCAGCTCCTCACGCACGGTGAAGCCGAAGTGCTGGTAGAAGGGGAGGTTGGACGGCTTGGAGGACTCCAGACAGGCCGGCAGACCGGCCGCGTCGGCCTTGGCCAGCCCCGAGCGCAGCAGGGCGGCGCCCTGGCCCTGGCCCTGGGCGGCCGGGTCGGCGCCGATGACCGCCAGGTACCAGTGCGGTTCCTCGGGGGTGTGCCGGGCGGCCGTCTCGACGGCGTCCCTGAACAGCAGGGCCCGGTCGCCGAGGATCGTCTGGAGCTCCTCGATGGTCTCCGCGTCGGGAACGGCCTTGGCCCCC
This sequence comes from Streptomyces sp. NPDC054849, assembly GCF_053610945.1. NCBI lineage: Bacteria > Bacillati > Actinomycetota > Actinomycetes > Kitasatosporales > Streptomycetaceae > Streptomyces > Streptomyces sp. NPDC054849. The sequence goes on along the minus strand of NZ_JBSGZI010000075.1, from coordinate 910 downwards.
GCCTCCGGGGGCACCCAGAACGCAGCCGCCGCATCGGTGCGCTCGCACACGCTGTGGCGGACGTACTGCCGGGTGAAGATCGTGGTGAAGTAGCGGGCCAGGGCCGCCCGTCGCGAGGCGTCGTCAGGGAAGAACCAGCGCATCATCGGGTCGTCGTCGAAGGCTCTGGTCAAGATCCGGCTGATCAGTGGCGCATCGTCGACCGTTGCCGTTTTCGGCGTATTCGTTATGGGCATACCGGCCATTCTGCACGCGATGATCTTGAACGGATCGGCAGGGGTCCGTGCCGTGCTGACCGACCTGCTGTTCGGGGTACTGACCTGCTGTTTGGGGTGCCGGGTGCCGGGTGCCGGATGCCGGGTCCAGGGTGCAGGGTGCAGGGTGTCAGTGGCGGCTGTGGTGTGCGGTTACGCCCTGTCCGGCAGCTCCCTCACCCGGCCCGTCGGACAGGTCCCAGTACAGGTCGCTGCTGGTGGTGGGCCACACCGGGGAGGACGTGAGCTGGGACCACTCCGGGTCGCGCCGCCCGGGCAGCGTCCGCCCGGCGTCGGCCCAACGGGCCAGCAGATCGCGATAGATCGGCGGGTCCGGCGTCTGATGCTGCGGCTCCCGTTGTGGCTCCCGCTGTGGCTCGCGCGGTTGCTGAACCGATTCTTCGCAACCCGGCAGCGTCGGGCGGCGCCTTCGGCCCGTTGAAGACTGAAGCATGGTCATACAAGGCCAACGCGCAACCGAAGGCCCGAGTAATCGGGCCCACCGTACGGGTTTCCGTTCGACCTGTCCCCGGGGTTGGGGGTGGCAGGGTCGGGGGTGGGGCGGGTCGGGGGTGGGTCGAGCCGGCTGGGCGGTATCAGGGTTGGTTTGGGGGTTTCCCGTCAGTCTCATCGTCTCTCCGTGTCGGGCCGGTCCC
>NZ_JBSGZI010000074.1:0-41466 GCF_053610945.1 Streptomyces sp. NPDC054849 | reverse complement strand
CCGGTGCTCCACGGCACCGGGGGCCGGCCGTTTCGCGTGGCCGTGCGGAAACCTGTTGCGGCCGGGGGAGCGGGGGTCGGAGAGTGACCGGATGACCCTCACCGTACGACCCGCCGGGCCCGGGGACGCGGCCGACATCTGCGCCCTCCTCAACGCCGTCGACGTGCTCGAGATCGGGCGTCCGGAGACCGATCTGGGCACCGTCGAGTCGGACCTCAACGCCCCCAACGTCGACCTGGCCACCGACTCGTGGCTCGCTTTCGAAGGCGGCCGGCTCGTGGCCTACGCCCTCGTGTGGGCGGACTCCGGGCCGGGTCGTGTCGACGGGGACCACTACGTGCTGCCCGGCCACCGGGAGGCCGCCGTCCGGCTGCTGGAGCACATGGAGGCCCGGGCCCGGGAGCTGGCCGCCGGGCCCGGCGTCCTGCGACTCCAGCTCAACGTGAAGCCCACCCTCGACCTCTCCCTCCTCACCGGTCGCGGCTATCGCACCATCCGCCACTACCAGGTCATGACCCGCTCCCTGTCCCCGGCCGCCGACCGGCCGCCGGCCCCGCCCGCAGGGCTCACCCTGCGTCACTGCGGTGACGACGAGGCCGACCGCCGACGGGCGCACGCCCTGGTCGAGGAGACCTTCGCCGCACACTTCGGCCATGTGGACCGCCCGTACGAGACCTGGCTGGACCACATCGACGGCCGCAAGCTCGACTGGTCCCTGGTGTGGATCGCGAGCCTGCCCGGACACGGCGACGCGGGCGTGCTGCTGACCCGGGACGACCGTACGAGCATGGGCTGGGTCAGCCACATCGGCGTACGCAAGGACGTGCGCGGACGCGGCCTCGGCGGGTTCCTGCTGCGCCACGGCTTCGCCGCCTACGCGGCGCGCGGCCGTGACACGTTGGGCCTCGGCGTGGACACCCGCAACGAGACCGGCGCACTCGCGCTCTACGAGGCGCACGGCATGGGCCTGCACTACGCCGTCGACACCTGGGAGCTGCCTTTGCACTCGCAGGGGTGACAGGCGCGTGACGCACGGGTGCAATCGGTCCAACCATGCGTGTGTGGTCCCGTACATAGGGTGACATTGGCCCCTAAGCGAGTCTTGGGATCCCTAGGAGGCACTCCATGCGCGGAGCCACCCACGCCAAGTGGGCCGCATGTGCGGTGGCCGTCGCCCTCGTGGCGACGGCCTGCGGCGGTGGAAGCGACAGCGGCGCAGAGCGCGACGGGGGAATCGTCAGCTCGTCGTGGGGTGATCCGCAGAACCCGCTGGAGCCCGCCAACACCAACGAGGTGCAGGGCGGCAAGGTCCTCGACATGCTCTTCCGGGGCCTCAAGCGCTACGACCCGAAGACCGGCGAGGCGGTGAACATGCTCGCCGAGAACATCGAGACGACCGACAGTCAGAACTTCACCGTCACGCTGAAGGACGGCTGGAAGTTCAGCAACGGCGAGCCCGTGACCTCCGCGTCCTTCGTGGACGCCTGGAACTACGGCGCGGACGTGCGCAACAAGCAGAACAACTCGCCCTTCTTCTCCGACATCGTCGGCTACGAGGACGTGCACCCGCAGTCCGGCGAGCCCAAGGCCAAGACGATGTCCGGACTGGTCGTCAAGGACGACAAGACCTTCACCGTCGCGCTGAAGGACAAGTTCTCCACCTGGCCCGAGACCCTCGGCTACCAGGCCTTCTCCCCGCTGCCCAAGGCCTTCTTCACCGACCACGCCGCATGGCTGAACAAGCCCGTGGGCAACGGCCCGTACCTGGTGGAGTCGTACACCAAGGGCACCGGCATGCAGCTGCGCAAGTGGGACGGGTACACCGGAGCGGACAAGGCGCAGAACGGCGGCGTGGACCTGAAGGTCTACACGGACAACAACACCGCCTACACCGACCTGATCTCCGGCAATCTCGACCTCGTCGACGACGTCCCGGCGCAGCAGCTGAAGAACGTCAAGAACGACCTCGGCGACCGGTACATCAACCAGCCCGCCCTCATCATCCAGACCCTCACCTTCCCGCTGTACGACCCGCAGTGGAGCAAGGGCGGCATGGAGAAGGTCCGCCTGGGCATCTCCCGGGCGATCAACCGCGACGAGATCACCAGGCAGATCTTCCGGGAGACCCGCACCCCCGCCAAGGACTGGACCTCGCCGGCCCTCGGGGAGAAGGGCGGCTTCTCGGAGACCATCTGCGGCGACGCATGCGTCTACGACCCGGCCGAGGCCAAGAAGCTCATCCAGGAGGGCGGAGGACTCCCCGGCGGCAAGGTCACGCTGACCTCCAACGTGGACACCGGCTCGCACCGCGACTGGATGGACGCCGTCTGCAACAGCATCAACAACGCACTGGGCGAGGGACCGGTCTGCACGGTCAACCCGATCGGCACCTTCGCCGACTTCAGGAACCAGCAGAGCAGCTTCAAGCTGACCGGCCCGTTCCGCTCGGGCTGGCAGGCCGACTACCCGCTGATCCAGAACTTCCTTGAGCCGCTGTACTACACCGGCGCCTCCTCCAACTACGGGAAGTTCAACAACGCCGACTTCGACCGGCTCGTCGACGAGGCCAACCGGGAGAGCGACACGGCCAAGGCGACCGCCACGTTCCAGGAGGCGGAGAAGATCCTCGCCGCCCAGATGCCGTCCATCCCGCTCTGGTACCAGAACGGCAGCGCCGGCTACTCCGAGCGGGTCTCCGACGTGGCCCTCAACCAGTTCAGCGTCCCGGTCTACGACCAGATCAGGGTCGTCTGACCCGACCCCGGATCAGGGCCCCCGTCCCGCGGGGGCCCGCCGCGCCCCCCGACGCGAGCCCATCGACAGGCATGGAGCACTCCATGGGACGTTATGTGATCCGGCGGCTGCTCCAGATGATCCCGGTGTTCATCGGCAGCACCTTCCTGATCTTCTTCATGGTGTACGCGCTCGGTGACCCGGTCGCGGCCCTCTTCGGCGACAAGGCTCCCGACCCCGCCACCGCCGCGCGCATCCGCAAGGACCTCTACCTCGACCAGCCCCTGTGGAAGCAGTACGTCCACTACATGGGGCAGATCTTCCAGGGCGACTTCGGCACGGCCTTCAACGGTCAGTCGGTCACCGACCTGATGGCCACCGCCTTCCCGGTCACCCTGCGCCTGACCGTCGTCGCGATCGTCATCGAGGTCGTGGTCGGCATCACGCTCGGGGTGATCAGCGGTCTGCGCCGCGGCAGAACCGTCGACACCTCCGTCCTGGTGATGACGCTCGTGGTCATCTCGGTGCCCACCTTCGTCACCGGCTATCTGCTCCAGTACCTCTTCGGCGTCAAGTGGGGATGGGTACGGCCCACCGTCTCTCCGGACGCCCCCTTCAGCGAGCTGATCCTGCCCGGGATCGTGCTGGCGCTGGTCTCCCTCGCCTACGTCACCCGCCTCTCGCGCACCTCCATCGCCGAGAACGTCAAAGCCGACTACGTCCGCACCGCCGTCGCCAAGGGCCTGCCCCGCCGCCGGGTCGTCACCCGCCACCTGCTGCGCAACTCCCTGATCCCCGTGGTCACCTTCATCGGCACCGACATCGGAGCGCTGATGGGCGGCGCCATCGTCACCGAGCGGATCTTCAACATCCACGGCGTCGGCTACCAGCTCTACCAGGGCATCCTGCGCAACAACTCGCCCACGGTCGTCGGTTTCGTGACGATCCTCGTCATCGTCTTCCTGCTGGCGAACCTGCTCGTCGACCTGCTCTACGCGGTCCTGGACCCGAGGATCCGTTATGCCTGATCCCGAGCGCCCCGAAGGCCCCGGCGGCTACGACCCCGTCGGCCCCCGCCCGCACGAGGCGATCTCCCCCACCGGCCAGGGCGGACCGATGGATCTGGCCCTGGAGGAGGCCGAGAGCCTGGAGGGCGTCGAGAAGACCGGGGGCCCCGCCGGCCCAGGGGAGAAGGCCCGCTCGCTGTGGTCCGACGCCTGGCACCAGCTGCGCCGCAACCCGGTCTTCGTCATCTCCTCCCTGATGATCCTCTTCCTGATCGTCATCTCGATCTGGCCCCAGCTCATCGCGAGCGGCGACCCCCTGCAGTGCGACCTGTCCAAATCACAGGAGGGCTCTTCCCCCGGCCACCCCTTCGGCTACGACACCCAGGGCTGCGACGTCTACACCCGCACCGTCTACGGAGCCCGCGCCTCCATCACCGTGGGCATCTGCGCCACCCTGGGCGCCGCCCTGCTCGGCTCCGCGCTCGGCGGGCTCGCCGGCTTCTTCGGCGGCTGGGGCGACGCGCTCCTCTCCCGGGTCGCCGACATCTTCTTCGGAATCCCGGTGATCCTCGGCGGTCTGGTCTTCCTGTCCGTCGTCACCAGCACCACCGTCTGGCCGGTGGTCGGCTTCATCGTGCTCCTCGGCTGGCCGCAGGTCGCCCGTATCGCGCGCGGCTCGGTGATCACCGCGAAACAGAACGACTACGTCCACGCCGCCCGGGCCCTGGGCGCGGGCAACGGCCGGATGATGATGCGGCACGTCGCGCCCAATGCCGTCGCCCCCGTCATCGTCGTCGCCACGATCGCGCTCGGCACGTACATCGCTCTGGAGGCGACCCTGTCCTTCCTCGGCGTCGGCCTGCGCCCGCCCACGGTCTCCTGGGGCATCGACATCTCCAACGCGGCCTCGCAGATCCGCAACGCCCCGCACATGCTGCTCTGGCCGGCGGGCGCGCTGAGCCTGACCGTCCTCGCCTTCATCATGCTCGGCGACGCGGTGCGCGACGCCCTCGACCCCAAGCTGCGCTGAGGAGCCCGCACATGCTGCTCGAAGTCCGCGACCTGCACGTGGAATTCAAGACGCGCGACGGCGTCGCGAAGGCGGTCAACGGAGTCGACTACTCGGTGGACGAGGGCGAGACCCTCGCCGTGCTCGGAGAGTCCGGCTCCGGCAAATCGGTGACCGCCCAGGCCGTGATGGGGATCCTGGACATGCCGCCGGGCCGGATCGCGGGCGGTGAGATCCTCTTCAAGGGCCGGGACCTGCTGAAGCTGAAGGAGGAGGAGCGGCGGAAGATCCGCGGCGCCGACATGGCGATGATCTTCCAGGACGCGCTCTCCTCCCTGAACCCGGTCCTGAGCGTGGGCGCGCAGCTCGGCGAGATGTACGAGGTCCACCGCGGGACGTCCCGCAAGGACGCCAGGGCGAAGGCCGTCGAGCTGATGGACCGGGTGAAGATCCCGGCGGCCAAGGAACGGGTGGGGGACTACCCGCACCAGTTCTCGGGCGGTATGCGCCAGCGCATCATGATCGCCATGGCACTGGCCCTGGAGCCCTCGCTGATCATCGCGGACGAGCCGACGACGGCCCTGGACGTCACCGTCCAGGCCCAGGTGATGGACCTGCTGGCGGAGCTCCAGCGCGAGCTGAACATGGGCCTCATCCTGATCACCCACGATCTGGGCGTGGTCGCGGACGTCGCCGACAAGATCGCCGTCATGTACGCGGGCCGGATCGTCGAGGCGGCGCCCGTCCACGAGATCTACAAGGCGCCCGCGCACCCGTATACGCGCGGTCTGCTGGACTCGATTCCGCGCCTGGACCAGAAGGGCCAGGAGCTGTACGCCATCAAGGGCCTGCCGCCGAACCTGGTGGCCATCCCGCCCGGCTGCGCCTTCAACCCGCGCTGTCCGATGGCGCAGCCCGTGTGCCGCACCGACGTCCCCCCGCTGTACCGGGTGACCGAGTCGCCCGTGGAGCGGACCAGCGCCTGCCACTTCTGGAAGGAGTGCCTCCATGGCTGAGTCCCTTCTGGAAGTGAAGGACCTGGTCAAGCACTACCCGCTGACCCGGGGCATCGTCTTCCGCAAGCAGATCGGCGCGGTCAAGGCCGTCGACGGGGTCTCCTTCGACCTGCGCGCCGGCGAAACGCTCGGCATCGTCGGCGAGTCCGGCTGCGGGAAGTCGACCGTGGCCAAGATGCTGGTCAACCTGGAGCGGCCGACGGCGGGCGCGATCTCGTACAAGGGCGAGGACATCACCCGGCTGTCGGGGCGAGCCCTGAAGGCCGTGCGCCGCAACATCCAGATGGTGTTCCAGGACCCGTACACCTCGCTGAACCCGCGCATGACGGTCGGCGACATCATCGGCGAGCCGTACGAGATCCACCCCGAGGTCGCCCCGAAGGGGGACCGGCGGCGCAAGGTCCAGGAACTGCTCGACGTCGTGGGCCTGAACCCGGAGTACATCAACCGCTACCCGCACCAGTTCTCCGGCGGTCAGCGCCAGCGCATCGGCATCGCCCGCGGCCTGGCCCTCCAGCCCGAGATCATCGTCGCCGACGAACCGGTCTCGGCGCTCGACGTCTCCGTCCAGGCCCAGGTCGTCAACCTGCTGGAGCGGCTGCAGAGCGACTTCGACCTGTCCTACGTCTTCATCGCGCACGACCTGTCGATCGTGCGGCACATCTCCGACCGGGTCGGCGTCATGTACCTGGGCCGGATCGTCGAGATCGGCACCGACACGCAGATCTACGACCACCCGACCCACCCGTACACCCAGGCGCTGCTCTCGGCCGTCCCGGTCCCCGACCCGGAGGCCCGCGCACACCGCGAGCGGATCATCCTGACCGGCGACGTGCCGTCCCCGGCCAACCCGCCGTCGGGCTGCCCCTTCCGCACCCGCTGCTGGAAGGCGGAGCCGCGCTGTGCGGTGGAGGTCCCGCTGCTCGCGGTCCCGCAGGTCTTCCCCTCGGGCCCGGCGGCCCACCCGTCGGCCTGCCACTTCGCGGCGGAGAAACAGGTGGTGCCCCCCTCGGCCCCACCGCCTCCCCCTCCGTCGGCCCCGCCGCCTCCGCCTCCGCCTCCCCCTCCGCCTCCGCCTCCCCCTCCGCCGTCGCCACCCACTCCGCTGACGAAGGATTAGCGGACAACCGATCATTTCCGGCCACCGCACGCACGTCCGGTGCGACAACGGCAGCCCGCCCCCAACGCGGTTTACACGGTGGCAACTTGACCGTTTCTGCCCCGAGATCTGAAGCATGCAGCCTGAGCGGCGTGCGGCCGTGCGGGTGCCGACAGCCGGCCGGGGAGGCGCACAGCCCCTCCGGCCGGCCTCCCCGTGACCCCGCACGCGCGCGGCATGCGCCCCTCGTGCTGCCGGATTTCGATCGATGCGCTGGCACGGATAGTTATGATCCGTAGCGCACGGTGGGTATGACTCTCGCCGAGCACGAATACGCGTACCGATATCCGCTCGACGTGGAGGTGAAACGCCGTGGCACTCTCGATCTCTGCCGTGGTGCTGCTGGCGATCATCGTCTTCCTGCTGGTCCGAAGGGCGGGCCTGAAGGCGGGACACGCGGTGGTCTGTGTGCTGCTCGGCTTCTACCTGGCGAGTTCCACCATCGCCCCGACCCTCAGCCAGCTCACCTCGAACGTGGCGAGCATGATCAGTGGCATCAAGTTCTAGGCCGCCTCGTAGGCTAGGCCCATGAACGGTCTTCCCGCCCGTCGTCTGCTGTTCGTGCACGCGCACCCCGACGACGAGTCGATCAACAACGGCGCCACCATGGCCAAGTACGCGGCCGAGGGCGTCCATGTCGCGCTGGTGACCTGCACCCTGGGCGAGGAGGGCGAGGTCATCCCGCCCGGACTCGCCCATCTGGCGGCCGACCGCGATGACACCCTCGGCGCCCACCGCGTCGGCGAGCTCGCCGACGCCATGGCCGAACTGGGCGTTCGCGACCACCGGTTCCTCGGCGGCCCCGGCCGCTACCGGGACTCCGGGATGATGGGCGCCCCGCAGAACCACCGGCCGGAGGCCTTCTGGTCCGCCGAGGTGGACGAGGCGGCCGCGTACCTCGTCGAGGTGCTGCGCGAGCTGCGTCCCCAGGTCCTCGTCACGTACGACCCCAACGGCGGATACGGGCACCCCGACCACATCCAGGCCCACCGGGTCGCCATGCGCGCCGCCGAACTGGCCGCGGAGACCGCGTACCGGCGCGACCTCGGGGAACCCCACGAGGTCGGGAAGATCTACTGGAACCGCGTCCCCCGCTCCGTCGTAGAGGAGGGATTCGCCGAGCTGCGCGCCACGGAGGGCACGCCCCCCTTCCCGGGGGTGGCCTCGCCCGAGGACGTGCCGGGGGTCGTCGCCGACGAGCGGATCACCGCCGAGATCGACGCCGACGAGGCGTTCGTGGCGGCCAAGGCGGCCGCCATGCGGGCCCACGCCACCCAGATCGCCGTGGACGGGCCCTTCTTCGCCCTCTCCAACGCCTTGGCGCAGCCGCTGTTCACCCGCGAGTACTACGAGCTGGCCGAAGGGCGGCCGGGCGTCCCGGCCGGCCGCCGCGAACACGACCTCTTCGCGGGGGTGGAGGCGTGAGCGCCCCGCTGACGGCGGGGCGGATCGCCGCCTGCCTGGGCCTGCTGGTCCTGGGCGCGCTCACCGGCGCGGCCGGCTGGCTGGTGGTGGACCTGTGGTTCCCCGGCGGCCTGCTGCTCGGACTGCTGGCCCTCTTCGGGCTGTTCCTCGGGGGCCGGATCGCCCTCGGCACCGGCCTCGGGGTGGGCGGGGCCGTGGTCGGCTGGTTCCTCGCGTACGTGATGCTCGGCGTCCCGCGCGCCGAGGGTGACTTCCTCCTCAGTTCGTCCGGAATCGGTATGTACGCCTACCTTTTGGGTGGAACGGTTCTCGCTGTGATGTGCGCCACGATGCGCGGTCCGCTGGATCGGCCGGTTTCAGCCGCGCCGCCTGCCAAGTGACGTGGTGTCGGACCCCGTAGGGAGTTCGGTGCAGGGGGTCGCGAGGGGGCACGCGGGCCGCTTCAGGGGGGTTTGGCGGGCGCTATGAGGAACCCCTGATTCCCGGCCGTCAGTTGCGCGCGGGCGTCGGCCAGTATGGTGGACGGGCCGCCGAGCTGCCCGCGCACGGTATGACGGGCGGCGGAGCCAACCGGGAGAACCTGCCTTGAGTCGTGAAACCGACAGTTCGTCCTCCGGGCCCACGGGGCACGGTGGAGCCGCATACCCCTCGGGTACGCCGCCGTATGGAACCGGCCAGTACCCGTCCACGGCTGTGCCAACCGGGCCTGGCGCGGCGACCGCTCCGGAGGAGAACCCTGTGACCTCGAAGCCGTCCACGCCCGACTCCGACGGGCCCAAGACCGAGACCACCCTGACGACCCGGATCCGGATCAACATCCCGGGTTCGCGGCCGATCCCGCCGGTGGTCGTACGCAAGTCGATGGGCACCAACTCCGGCTCGGCCGACACCGGGGCGCAGACCCCGCCGTCGCCCCAGCAGGGGCCCGAGCCGACGCCCGCGCCGCCGCTCTCGCAGCGCCCCCAGCCCCGGCCGACCCGGATCGAGGCCGAGCCGGAGCCGGCCCGGCCCGAGGGCCCGGCCGAGGCCGGCGAAGAGGCCGCCAGCAACTGGTTCGCCCCCCGCAAGCCGCCCGCTGCCGCCCCGGCGCAGACGCCGCCGGCCGCAGCCGCGCCGCCGCTCGCGCAGCGGCCCGTACCCAGCCCGACGCCGCCGCCCCCGGCCGGGCAGGGAGCGGGCTTCGCACCGCCCCCGCGCACCCAGGCCCCGCCGGTGGCGGACTCCGCCTACGCGCCGCCGCGCACGGCGCAGCCGCCCGTGCCGGAGTACGGCCAGGGCTTCGCCCAGGCCCCCGCGCCCGCCCCCGGGGCGCCGATGCCCGGCGGCCCGGGCGTCGGATCGACCCAGGGCTTCCCGGTGTACGGGAACGACCAGGGCGACGGCGGCCCCTCCACCGAGGCGTTCCCCGTCTACGGAAGCCAGCCCGGCGGCCCCGCCGGCCCCACCGGTTACGGGACCGGCCCCGTCGGCGGTCCGCCCGTCGGCGGTCCGCCCGTCGGCGGTCCGCCCGCCGAGGAGGAGCCGCGCTGGCCCGGCCCCGAGCTGGACGACCCGCTGCCGACCCCGGTACCGGCCCCCGCCCCGGCCGCCCCCCGCCCCGCGCCCGCCCGGCAGAAGGCCGCGGCCAAGCCCGCCAAGAAGGGCCGCTCCAAGCTGGTCCTCGTCGGCGGCGGCATCGTGGCCCTGATCGGCATCGCCTACGGCGCCGGCCTGCTCCTGAACCACTCCGACGTCCCCAAGGGCACCACCGTCCTCGGCGTCGACATCAGCGGCAGCCGCGACGAGGCCGTGTCCAAGCTCCAGACGGCCTTCGGCACCCGCGCCGCCGCCCCGATCCAGCTCAGCGTCGGCGGCAAGCAGGTGGAGCTGAAGCCCGAGAAGGCCGGCCTGACCCTGGACAGCCAGACCACCGTCCGCAACGCGGCCGGCAGCGACTACAACCCCGTCACGGTCATCGGCTCTCTCCTTGGCAACGAGCGCGTCGCCGACCCCGTGATGCCGGTCGACGAGGAGAAGCTGCAGGTCGCGCTGCAGGAACTCGCGGGCACGGCGGGCTCGGTCACCGAGGGCACGATCAAGTTCGACACCGGCAAGGCCGTCGCCGTCCCCGGCAAGCCCGGCACCACGGTCGACGTGGACGCCTCCGTCGAGCAGGTCACGAAGGCCTTCCGCGACCAGGTCGCCACCGGCAAGGCGGCCGTGGCCGAGCTGCCGACGACCACCAAGGCGCCGGTCATCGACCAGGCGGAACTGGATCGGGCCATGAAGGAGTTCGCCGAGCCGGCGATGTCCGCCAACGCCACGGTCAAGGCGGGGGGCAAGGTCATCGCCTTCGGCAGCAAGTCCCTGCCGAAGATCCTGAGCATGCAGCCGGTGGAGGGCCGCCTCACCGAGAAGTTCGACCTGGAGGCGCTCAAGGCGACCTACGGGAACACCTTCGACGGGGTCCTGATCACCCGCGGCACCGGCGACAAGACGGCGGTCACCCCGCAGGACGTCGCCGGCGCTCTCGGCAAGGCCCTGCGCGGCAAGACCGCGGCCGAGCGGACCGTCGTGATCGACACCAACCCGAGCTGACCCACCGCGTCCGTGTGCGGCGCCGCGGCGGGGCCCCCGCCCCGCACCGCCGCACCCCGCACCCGCAGTGCCTCGAACGCCGGCGGGGCTGAGCCCCGGCCCCGCCGGCGTCCGAGGCACGGGTTCCCGGGCGGCGCCCCGTCGGGCGAGGGTCAGTTCAGCAGAGCGCGGGCGGAAACGGCCTCCGCACGGATGCGGGCCGCCGCCTCGGCGTCCACCGCGGACACCACGGCGGCGTACGCCTCCAGCTCCGCCGCCCCCTCGCGGAAGGAGCCCCGCTCCACCAGCAGCCGCGCCCGCTCGTACCGCAGCGCCGCAGGGTGCGACGGCAGCAGCAGCGACAGCTCCAGCGCCCACAGGGCGACCCCCGAGTGCTCCGGGCGGGACGACGCCCACGCCCGGATGTTGGTCAGGATCCGCAGCCCGATGTCCAGCGTCCTGGCCGGCGTCCGCGGCCCCGACGCGAGTTCCGCGGGCCCGGCGCCCAAGGACGCGCCGCCCGCGAACGGGTCCACCACCACACCCTCCTCCGGGTCCCCGAAGCCCACCACGAAGTGCCCCGGCAGACCCAGCCCGTACACCGGCGCCCCGGCCCGCCGCGCGACCTCCAGCCACACCACCGACAGCAGGATCGGCAGCCCGCGCCGCCGCCGCAGCACCTCGTGCAGCAGCGAGGAGGACAGCCGGTCGTAGTCCGCCGGGGTGCCGTGGAAGCCGAGGCGCCCGCCCAGCAGCTCCGTCACCGCCGAGGCCCAGGCCCGCCCTCCCCGCAGCCCGTACGGCAGCATCCCGGCCAGCCGGTCCAGCTCGATCTGCGCCCAGTCCATGGCGCGTTCGTCCAGCTCCGGGTCGCCCTCCGTGGCCAGCAGCAGGCACAGCAGCGCAAGGTCGGGCCGCTCCGCCCGCGCCTCCGCGGCGAACTGCTCCCGCCAGGACGCCGAACTCACTGCGCCGCCCCGCGGTAGTGGTGGTACATGTGGTGCGTCGCGAAGCCCAGCCGGTCGTACAGCGCCAGCGCCCCCGCGTTGTCCGTCTCGACCTGCAGCCACGCCGCGGATGCGCCCTCCTCCAGCGCCCGCCGCGCCAGCGCGGCCATCACCGCCGTCGCCAGGCCCTCCCGGCGGTGCGCGGGATCGACCGTGACCGCCGCGAAGCCGGCCCACCGCCCGTCGACCACACACCGCCCGATCGCCCGCCCGCCGGGCAGCGCCGCGAACCACACCGAGGGCCCCTCTACCAGCATCCGCCGGGCCAGGTCCGGGTCGGAGACCTTCCCGTAGCGCCCGAGCCATTCCTCGTCCGGGACACGGGTCAGACGGACGGAGTCAGCCGCCGGCGCGTCCACGTCGCCCACCGGCGCCAGCGCCCCGACGCGAACCTCCGCCGACACCTCGGACACCCAGCCCCGCCGCGCCAGCTCCGCGCAGAGCAGCTCCTGCGTGCCGGCGGCCCCCGTCGCGGCCTGCACGTAAGCCGGAAGTGCTCGCTGCGCATACCAGGAGGTCACTCGCGCGAGTGCATCGTCCAGGGGTATCCCGGGGTCGCCGAGCGGCAGGACGGAGTTGGCCCGCCGGGTGAATCCGGCGGCCGCCCGCAGCGTCCAGCCGCCCAGCTGCTCGCTCTCCAGCGGCTGCCAGGCCCGCGCGGTGACCCGCGCCAGCTCCTTGAACGAGGCCGCAGGACCCCGCCGGCGGGCGGGCGCCGGAGGCACGATCTTGCCCGCCACCAGCGAGGATTCCGCGATCCGGACGGACTGCCCGTTCTTCTTTGTGATCAGCAGCACACCCTCGTTCCAGGATGTGAGAACACCGACCGTGTCCGTGAACTCGGGTGATCCGCTCAGTCCGGTCTCCACCCGTCGTACAGAGACTCGTTTACCCACGTCAGCCGGGGTGATTCGGACCTCCAGCAGTCCACCGGCAGTGATTTCCACAGCTCTGTCCGCCCCTCCTGTTCGGATCGTGCCCGGGAACGGAGATACTAGGTGCGGGCATCGACGACGCCGCGCTCCCGCGCGATATGGAAAGCCCTACCGAGGAGGAACGAGAGCGTGACCTACGTCATCGCGGAGCCTTGTGTCGACGTCAAGGACAAGGCATGCATCGAAGAGTGCCCCGTCGACTGCATCTACGAGGGCCAGCGGTCCTTGTACATCCACCCGGACGAGTGCGTCGACTGTGGTGCGTGTGAGCCGGTCTGCCCGGTCGAGGCCATCTTCTACGAGGACGACACTCCGGAAGAGTGGAAGGACTACTACAAGGCGAACGTCGAGTTCTTCGACGAGCTCGGTTCGCCCGGTGGTGCTTCCAAGCTGGGCCTGATCGAGCGCGATCACCCCTTCATCGCTGCGCTGCCCGCCGGCATCAACGGCGAGCACTGACCTTTCACGGCAGAGGCGCCCCTCGGTCCCGTACGGCCTTCCCGCCGCACGGGACCGAGGCGTTTTCCGACCCGTACCCCGCACTCCGCAACCAGCACTCAGAGAGAGCAGAGACCACCGTGGCCGCAGTATCCGACCGTCTTCCCGCCTTCCCCTGGGACAAGCTGGAGCCGTACAAGGCCACGGCGGCGGCCCACGCGGACGGCATCGTCGACCTCTCGGTCGGCACGCCCGTGGACCCGGTCCCGCAGCTCATCCAGCGCGCCCTCGTCGAGGCCGCCGACTCCCCGGGCTACCCGACGGTGTGGGGCACGGTCGCCCTGCGCGACGCGATCACGGGCTGGGTGCGCGGACGCCTCGGCGCGAGCGCCGTCGGACACCGCAACGTCCTGCCGGTCGTCGGATCCAAGGAGCTGGTGGCCTGGCTGCCGACCCAGCTGGGCCTCGGCGCCGGCACCGGGACGTCGAGGGACAAGGTCGCCTACCCCCGGCTCGCCTACCCGACGTACGAGGTCGGGGCGCGGCTGTGCGGCGCCGAGGCGGTCGTCTACGACGACCCGACGGAACTCGACCCGGCCGGCCTGAAGCTGCTGTGGCTCAACTCCCCGTCCAACCCCACCGGGAAGGTCATCCCGAAGGAAGAACTGATCCGGATCGTGGCCTGGGCGCGCGAGCACGGGATCCTGCTCTTCAGCGACGAGTGCTACCTGGAGCTGGGCTGGGAGGCCGAGCCCGTCTCCGTCCTCCACGACGACGTGTGCGGCGGCTCGTACAAGGGCATCGTCGCCGTCCACTCGCTCTCCAAGCGCTCCAACCTGGCGGGCTACCGGGCGGCCTTCGTCGCCGGTGACGCGGACGTCCTCGGTGAACTGCTGGAGATCCGCAAGCACGGCGGCATGATGACCCCCGCCCCGGTGCAGGCGGCCACCGTCGCGGCGCTCGGCGACGACGCGCACGTCGAGGAGCAGCGCCTGCGCTACGCGGCCCGCCGCACGGCCCTGCGCACGGCCCTGGAGGCCCACGGCTTCCGGGTCGAGCACAGCGAGGCGAGCCTCTACCTGTGGGTGACCCGGGACGAGCCCTGCTGGGACACCGTCGCCCACCTCGCGAGCCTGGGCATCCTGGTCGCGCCGGGAGACTTCTACGGCGAGGCGGGCGCGCGGTTCGTGCGCGTGGCCTTCACCGCCACCGACGAGCGCGTGGAGGCGGCGGTCAAGCGCCTCGGCTGAACCGTCGACGGGCCGGGACGGCCAGAGGGGGCCCCGGGAACAGCCCGAGGGGGCCGGGAACAGCCCGAGGGGGCCGGGAACAGCCCGAGGGGGCCGGGAGTTCGCACTCCCGGCCCCCTCGGACGTCCTGCGGTGTCAGCCGCCCAGCGGCGCGCCGGGCAGTCCACCCGGCAGGACGCTGCCCACGGGCGGCAGCGAGGACATCGGCAGCTCTTGCGTCGTGGGCAGTCCGCCGAGCAGGCCTCCGGCCTTGCCCGCCACGTCGGCTGCGGGCGCCGGGAGGGTCTTGGCGGTCTCGCCCACGGCGTCCGTGGCCGTCTCGGCGGTGGCGGCCGCGTCGGTGGCGTCCGGGGCGGTGAGGGCGCCCAGCTGCGGCACGGACTCCAGGCCGGCGGCGTTGGCCGCGCCGGCCGCACCGACCACGGGCGCTGTCCCGGCTGCGAGGAGCAGCGCGGCACGGGCGATCCGACGGGTCAGGGGGAGGGACATGTTGCTCCTAAGCGGTAGCGGCTGAGTACGCCGTGACTAACCGCTCGTGGGGCGGGTGAGGTTGCGGTGCCGGTAGGTAAAGGATCGGTAACGCATCGTTTAATCGGCTTCCGCGACAAGAGCATTGGATGCGCGTCACCAGGCATTCCGTGCCCATCCGGCCCCGACGGCCCACCGAACCGCGACCCCCGCGTGAGTGATCACTCGTACGCACGCCCGGGTGTCCTGAACGGGCGTGACCCGCCGCCCCCGGCCCGCCGTGGAGATCAGCGGGCCATGAAGATCCGCACCTCGCCCGGTGCCGCGTCGTGGGGGTCCTTGTCGCCGGCCTTCGCCCCCGCGCCGCCCTTGTCCTGCCACCGGCCCCGGTCCTGGCCCGCGATCCAGCCGCGCTGGGCGTAGGACACGCGGGAGATGCCCAGCTCCTTCGCGCTGGCCACAGCCCAATGGGCCATCGCCCGGCTGCGGCGGGTCGCGGCTTCGCCGCCGTCCCGCTTCTCCACCAGGGTGATCTCGGCCTCCTCGACGCCCCGGCCGCCGCCTCCGGTGTTCCGGCCGGCGTGGCCCGCCTGGCCGGCCTGCGAGGCGAAGGTGTGCAGCCCGTCCTCGCCGAAGATCCGGACGAGACCGTCTCGCACCCTCTGCGGATCACCCGGCCCCGTGGGCGCGGGCCCGCCGCAGTCCAGGGTGCCGCCGCCGGCGAAGGCCGCGGTCAGCACGGTGGCATCCGGCTCGTGCTTCGCGTACGCCTGCGGAAACCCGCTGCGCTGCACCTTCTGCGCGGCCACCGTCAGCGGCAGCCGCGAGTAGCCCGGTACGTCGACGAGGTGGTCGTAGAAGATCCCGGCCGAGTAGACGGGATCCGTGATCTGCGCCGGAGTGCCCCAGCCCTGCGAGGGACGCTGCTGGAAGAGCCCCAGCGAGTCCCGGTCGCCGTGGTCGAGGTTGCGCAGCGAGGACTCCTGCATCGCCGTCGCCAGCGCGATCGTCACCGCCCGGTCCGGCAGCCCCTTGGCGACGCCGACGGCGGCTATCGTCGCCGCGTTCGCCGCCTGCTCGGGGGACATTTCGTAGGATTCGGGGTCTCCGCCGCCCTCCGCCGCGTCCGCGCCGGCCACGCAGAACGGGGCACCGCCACCGCCGTTCGAAGCGCGCTGGACGGCGAAATAGCCGATCACCGCGAGGAGAACGAGCAGGCCGACGGCCGCACGCAGCGGGCGGCGGCGACGAGGACGGGGATCACGGTTCTCGGACACGCGGCCCACCGTACTTGAGGCATATGACGCGTCCACCGGCCGGACGTACGGGGCTTCGCCGCAGCCTGGGGCATTAGGGTCGGTTCCATGTCCGAATCCGAGCTGGACCTCACCCTGGACGCCGCCGAGCTGACCGCCCGGCTCGTCGACATTCCGTCCGTGAGCGGCGACGAGAAGGTACTCGCCGACCTCGTGGAGCAGGCGTTGCGCGGTCTGCCGCACCTCACCGTGGACCGCTTCGGCAACAACGTCGTCGCCCGCACGCACCTCGGCCGCCCCGAGCGCGTCGTACTCGCCGGCCACCTCGACACCGTGCCGATCGCCGACAACGTCCCCTCCCGCCTCGACGAGAACGACGTGCTGTGGGGCTGCGGAACCACCGACATGAAGTCCGGTGTCGCCGTGCAGCTGCGCATCGCCGCGACCGTTCCCGAGCCGAACCGGGACCTCACCTTCGTCTTCTACGACCAGGAAGAGGTCGCCGCCGACCTCAACGGCCTGGGCAAGGTCGCCGCGGCCCACCCCGACTGGCTGACGGGCGACTTCGCCGTGCTCCTGGAGCCCTCCAACGCCGAGGTCGAAGGCGGCTGCCAGGGCACCCTGCGCGTGCTGCTCCGCACGTCCGGCGAACGCGCCCACTCCGCCCGCAGCTGGATGGGCTCCAACGCCATCCACTCGGCGAGCCCGATCCTGGCCAGGCTCGCGGCGTACGAGCCCCGCAGGCCGGTCATCGACGGCCTGGAGTACCACGAGGGCCTCAACGCGGTCCGCATCGAGGGCGGCGTCGCCAACAACGTCATCCCCGACGCGTGCACGGTGACGGTCAACTTCCGCTACGCCCCGGACCGCAGCGAGGCCGAGGCGCTGGCCCACGTACAGGAGGTGTTCGCGGACTGCGACATCGCCGAGTTCGTGGTCGACGACTCCTCCGGCGGCGCCCTGCCGGGCCTCTCCCACCCGGCGGCCGCGGCCTTCATGGAGGCGGTCGGCGGCCGGGCCATGCCGAAGTTCGGCTGGACGGACGTCTCCCGCTTCAGCGGGCTGGGCGTACCGGCGGTCAATTACGGCCCCGGCGACGCCCTGCTGGCCCACAAGGTCGACGAGCGCGTCGAGACGAAGGCGATCCTGCACTGCGAGGAACGACTCCGCGCCTGGCTGACCTCTTGAATTCCGCTTCCGGTCACCTTTGTGCGCCTACCCTGATCCAACGATCAGCAGGAGGGAGCACAGCATGGGCAACCGCAGTAATCCTGACGGGTCAGCTCGTCACCGGCCCGAGGAGCAGCAGCTCGGGCCGGTGCTGAGGAGGCGGAGCCAGGTGCAGGCGGGCAGTACGACGGACCAGCGGCTGCTGGATTCGGCGGGGCCCTCCGAGTGGGTGCACACCGATCCCTGGCGGGTCCTGCGCATCCAGTCCGAGTTCATCGAGGGCTTCGGCACGCTCGCCGAGCTGCCGCCCGCGATCAGTGTGTTCGGTTCCGCCCGCACTCCGGAGGGTTCGCCGGAGTACGACGCGGGCGTACGGATCGGGAGCGCGCTGGTCGACGCGGGCTTCGCGGTGATCACCGGCGGCGGCCCGGGCGCGATGGAGGCGGCCAACAAGGGCGCCCGCGAGGCCAACGGCATCTCGGTCGGCCTCGGCATCGAGCTCCCCTTCGAGCAGGGGCTCAACCAGCACGTCGACCTCGGGCTGAACTTCCGGTACTTCTTCGTCCGCAAGACGATGTTCGTGAAGTACAGCCAGGGCTTCGTCGTACTGCCGGGCGGCCTGGGCACGCTGGACGAGCTGTTCGAGGCGCTGACCCTGGTCCAGACCCAGAAGATCACCCGCTTCCCGATCGTGCTGTTCGGCACGGAGTACTGGAGCGGCCTGATCGACTGGCTGCGGAACACGGTGATCGCCCAGGGCAAGGCTTCGGAGAGGGACCTGTACCTGTTCCACGTCACGGACGACGTGGACGAGGCGATCGCACTGGTGACGAAGGAAGTCGGGAAGTAGCTCCCGCCGCCCGTGGCCTGAGCCGGCCTCCGCCGGCTCAGGCCAGGCCGCGGCGGGCGACCGCCGGGGGGCGGTGGCCCTGGATGGAGCGGACCATGTCCAGGATCTGGCGGGTCTCCGCGACCTCGTGGACGCGGTAGACCTGCGCGCCCAGCCAGGCCGAGACGGCCGTCGTGGCCAGGGTGCCCAGCAGGCGTTCCTTGACCGGCATGTCGAGGGTCTCGCCGACGAAGTCCTTGTTGGACAGGGAGACCAGGACTGGCCAGCCCGTCGCCGTCATCTCGTCCAGCCGCCGCGTGGCCTCCAGCGAGTGGCGGGTGTTCTTC
The DNA here is from genome assembly GCF_053610945.1 of Streptomyces sp. NPDC054849. Lineage (NCBI taxonomy): Bacteria > Bacillati > Actinomycetota > Actinomycetes > Kitasatosporales > Streptomycetaceae > Streptomyces > Streptomyces sp. NPDC054849. The sequence goes on along the minus strand of NZ_JBSGZI010000074.1, from coordinate 22,861 downwards.
CCGAAGTCGTGACCCGGGTCGATCATGATGGCGTCCCGGCGGACGCCGAGCGCGGCCGCGCGTTCGGCGAGGCCGACGGTGACGCGCAGGATGTCCTCCATCACGTCCTCGTACGCGACCCGGTGCGGCCGGGTGCGCGGCTCCGCCTCGCCCGCGTGGGTGCAGACCAGGCCCACGTCGTAGCGTGCCGCGACCTCCGCCAGCCTGGGGTCCACCCCGCCCCACGCGTCGTTCAGCAGGTCCGCCCCCGCCTCGCACACGGCCTCGCCGACCTCGTGCCGCCAGGTGTCCACGCTGATCACCACGTCCGGGTGGCGGCGCCGGACCTCGGCGACGAAGCCGACGGTGCGCCGTGCCTCCTCGGCCGCGTCCACGTGCTCGCCCGGGCCCGCCTTGACCCCGCCGATGTCGATGATCGCGGCGCCCTCGGCGATCGCGTGCTCGACCCGGTCCAGCGCCGGCTCGTCGCGGAACGTCGCGCCCTGGTCGTAGAAGGAGTCCGGCGTCCGGTTCACGATGGCCATGATCACCGGCTCGTGGGTGTCGAACTCGCGCCTGCCCAGTCGCAGCATCCTGCTCTTTCCTCCTTCGGCGGCCCTTGCGCCTCGCCTGCGACCTTAACCTGGTGGCCGGAGTCTCTCAGGGGAGTTGATCGTGTTCTTCTTCTTGATGATCGCGCTGGTCGTGGTCGTGGCAGCGGTCACCCTCGCGGTGATCGGCGGTGGCTCGGAGGCCGTCCTGCCGGAAGCGGAGCCGGACCGGGTGGCGGACGGGCTGCCGGAGACCCGGCCCGTCGTCCGGGCGGACATCGACGCGCTGCGGCTGCCCGTGGCCCCGCGGGGCTATCGGATGGCCGAGGTGGACGACGTACTGGAGCGGCTCGCGGCCGAGCTGGCCGAGCGGGACGCCAGGATCGCGCAGCTGACGGCCGCGGCGGCCGGACCGGCCGCCCCTGCGGACGCGGCCGGGCACGTCGACCTCGGCAAGGGCGGCGAGCGGTGACCGGTCCGGTGGCCGGTCCGGTCGTGGGGCCCGACGGGAAACTGCGCTGCCCGTGGGCGCTGTCCACGGAGGACTACGTCGCCTACCACGACACCGAGTGGGGCCGTCCGGTCCACGGGGACGACGCCCTGTACGAACGGCTCTGCCTGGAGGCCTTCCAGTCCGGGCTGAGCTGGCTGACGATCCTTCGGCGCCGGGCGGGATTCCGCAAGGCCTTCTCCGACTTCGCGATCGCGGCGGTGGCGGAGTTCGACGAGCGGGACGCGGAGCGGCTGCTGGCCGACGAGGGCATCATCCGCAACCGGGCCAAGATCGAGGCGACCCTCGCCAACGCGAAGGTCCTCGCCGGGTGGGAGCCGGGCGAGCTGGACGAGCTGATCTGGTCGCACGTCCCGCAACGGCCCGGCCCGGCGCCGCAGACGGTCACCGAGGTCCCGGCGGTGACCCCGGAGTCCACCGCCCTCGCCAAGGCCCTGAAGAAGGCCGGTATCCGCTTCGTCGGCCCTACGACGGCCTACGCCCTCATGCAGGCCTGCGGCCTCGTCAACGACCACCTGGCGGCCTGCACCTCCCGCCACCCCGCCTGAAGCCCGGCCGCGGGGCCCGCGCAGCGCACGAGCCTGCGCGGGGGCCGGGGGCTCAGCGGCCGAGGTACTTCGGCGGCTGCTTCGCCAGGAAGGCCTGGACGGCGATGCCGTGGTCCTCGGAGGCGCCCGCGCGGGTCTGGAGGACGTCCTCGCGCTCCAGGGCGTCCGCGAGGGAGTGGGAGGCGCCGTAGGCCAGGGACTCCTTCAGGGCGGCGTACGCGACCGTCGGGCCGGCGGCCAGCGCCCGCGCCACCGCCTCGGCCTCGGCGTGCAGCGAGTCCGAGGGCACCAGGCGGTTGACGATGCCGAGGTCGTACGCCTCCTGGGCCTTGACCGACCGCGGGAAGAGCAGCAGGTCCGAGGCGCGGGAGGCGCCGATCAGGCGGGGGAGGGTCCAGGAGACCCCGGAGTCGGCGGTGAGCGCCACGCCGGCGAACGAGGTGTTGAAGGAGGCGGTGTCGGCGACGACCCGGAAGTCCGCCGCCAGCGCGAAGCCGAAGCCGGCCCCGGCCGCGACGCCGTTCACCCCGGCCACCACCGGCTTCGGCATCTCGGTGAGCGCCCGCACGATCGGGTTGTAGTGCTCCTTGACCGTGTTCATGGTCAGCGAGGAACCGGTCTCGCGGTCCGCCGCGAGGTTCCCGATGTGCTCCTTGAGGTCCTGTCCCACGCAGAAGGCCCGGTTGCCGGCCGCGGTCAGCAGGACGGCACGTACGGCGGTGTCGTCGGCCGCCGCCCGGACCGCGTCGCGCAGGGCGACCTTGGCCTCGGTGTTCATGGCGTTCATCGCGTCCGGACGGTTGATCGTGATGGTCGCGAGTCCGTCGGTCACTTCGTAGAGCACGCTGTCGGCCATGGCAGGGGTCCCCCTTCGTCGCGGGCTTGACTACCGGCCGGTACCGGCCGGTGCAAGGGTCAGCATGGCGGACCGGAAGCGATGCGCACATGTGATGTGTGTCAAAGACAGCCGTTGCGGTTCCCGGGGCGCAGCGGCGAAGTATCGCAGGCGGATCCCCGAAATGAGTGGTTTTGGTCGAGCGCGTTGCCCAAGCGTTCCCGGGCGATGTTGGTCATCGGGTCCTGACATGCGGGATAATGGCTGGGAAGCAATGTGTTCGATGCCGGGTACTAGGCGCCTGAATGGGGCCGTCGGCTGACGATGAGCTGGTTTCAGGAAGGGGAACGAGCATGGCGGCCATGAAGCCGCGGACGGGCGACGGCCCGCTCGAGGTCACCAAGGAGGGGCGGGGCATCGTCATGCGCGTACCGCTCGAGGGCGGCGGTCGGCTTGTCGTCGAACTGACCCCTGATGAGGCGGACGCCCTGGGTGACGCCCTGAAGAAGGTCGTCGGCTGATCCCCTTGGGACGCTGACAGCACTTCCGCCTTCTGCATTCTGCATTCTCTGCGCTGCCCCGACCGCGATCAGCGGCCGGGGCAGCGTTGTGTCGTGTTCGAGGACATGAGCCGTTCCGGAGCCACGCCGTGACCTTCTCGCCGCCTGCGCCGCCCGCCTTCGCCGACTGCACGCCCCGCCAGAAGACGGCCCGGGTCCTCTCGGACGTCCTGGCGCCGGCGAACCTGGTGGTCGCCCTGCTCCTGCTCATCGGATGGCGCAGCACCTCGTCGTGGTCCGGCCTCGGCTGGGGGCTGTTCGCCGCCCTGTTCTGCGGCGTGGTCCCGATCGGCATCATCGCCCTCGGCGTCAGGCGGGGGGCCCTGACCGACCAGCACATACGGGTGCGGCGGCAGCGGGTCGTCCCGATGACGCTGAGCCTGGCCTCCGTCGTCGCCGGGATCACGCTCCTGCACGCCCTCGGCGCCCCCCGGGACGTCTTCGCGCTCGTCGTCGCGATGCTCGTCGGCCTCGTGGCGTCCCTGCTGGTCACGGTCGGCTGGCAGATATCCGTCCACATGTCGGTGGCCGGTGGCACGGTGATGATCCTGGCGCTCGTCTTCGGCCCGCAGGTGCTGCCCGTGGTCCTGATCGCCGCCGTCGGCTGGTCCCGCCTGGAGCTGAAGGCGCACACGGTGGCCCAGCTCCTCGCCGGCACCGCGCTGGGCGGCACGGCGGCCCTCACCTTCGCGCTCCTGAGCTGAGCCAGGGGGCTGCGGGACTACAGGACGGGGGGACTGCGGGACCGGGGGCTACGGGACTGAGCGAGGGGTACGGGGCTGACCGGGGCGGCCCGGACTCAGCGGCGCACGGCGCACAGCAGCCCGTCGCCCACCGGAAGCAGCGCGGCCTCCAGGGCCGGGCTCTCGCGGACGCTGCGCAGCAGCTCGCGAACGCGGAGCACCTCCACCGGCTGGGCCGCGGAGTCGACCGTACGGCCGTCGGAGAAGACCCCCTCGAAGCACACCAGCCCACCGGGGCGCAGCAGACGCAACGATTCGGCGAGGTAGTCGAGGGACTCGGCCGGGTCCCCGTCGCAGAAGACGAGGTCGTATCCACCGTCGGCGAGGCGGGGCAGGACGTCGAGGGCGCGGCCGGGGATGAAGCGGGCGCGGTTGCCCGCGAAGCCGGCGGCGCGGAAGGCCTGGCGGGCGAACGCCTGCCGGTCCGCTTCGGGATCGACCGTGGTCAGCACCCCGTCCGGGCGCATCCCGTGCAGGAGGTGGATGCCGGAGACGCCGGTTCCGGTGCCGATCTCGGCGACCGCCTTGGCGTCCGCGGTGGCGGCCAGCAGGCGCAGCGCTGCCCCGGTCCCGGGGGAGACGGACCGCAGGCCCGCTTCCCTGGACCGGTCGCGGGCCCATCGCAGAGCGTCGTCCTCGGCGACAAACGCGTCGGCGAACGCCCAGCTCGTCTGCCGGTTGCCGGTAATGACCCTCTCCTGTCCCCATAGTTGGCGCAACGGTGACTGTATCCGTTGACGTCGGGAACCCGCAGATGGGACCGGGCGTTGTGAAGGGTGGAGGCGGGATAAGAGGGGACGGTGCCGGGCAGATCGACGGCCGGGACCGCTCCGGGGCCTAAGTCCCGCGTAAAGATACTGCAAAAACGCTTATCCGGAGCTGACAGAGGGGGTGGCTATGGTAGGGACTCCACTGGACACCACCGGAGCCGACAGGGGAGGTGCGGCTGCGCCTGTGGATCGTCGGGGCACCTTCAGACGCCTCTTCCGGTCGGCGGGTGAGCCGAAATCCGTGACCTACATTGCTGACCGCTTCCACACCGCAGACACCGCAGCCACCGCGACCTTTGCCGCCGATGCGGGGTCCCAGGCGTGGACCCCTCCCTCCTGGGAGGAGATCGTCAGCACGCACAGCGCGCGGGTCTACCGCCTTGCCTACCGTCTGACGGGTAACCAGCACGACGCCGAGGACCTGACCCAAGAGGTCTTCGTCCGCGTTTTCCGCTCGCTGTCCACGTACACGCCCGGCACCTTCGAGGGCTGGCTCCACCGCATCACCACGAACCTCTTCCTGGACATGGTCCGCCGCAAGCAGCGGATCCGCTTCGACGCACTCGCCGACGACGCCGCCGAGCGGCTGCCGAGCCGTGAGCCGTCCCCGCAGCAGGTGCTGCACGACACCCACTTCGACGCGGACGTGCAGCAGGCCCTGGACACCCTCGCCCCCGAGTTCCGGGCGGCCGTGGTGCTGTGCGACATCGAGGGCCTGTCGTACGAGGAGATCGCCGCCACGCTCGGCGTGAAGCTCGGTACCGTGCGCAGCCGTATCCACCGGGGCCGTTCGCACCTGCGCAAGGCGCTCAAGCACCGGTCCCCCGCAGCCCGTGCCGAGCAGCGCGCCCTGGCCGGTGTGGCGATGGGCGCGCCCGGCGCCGGGGGAGAGGGCGGAGCCGAGTGAGCGCAGCCAGTCCGTCCCCCGCCGAACAGCACCTGGGCGACCGGCTCGCCGCCCTGGTGGACGGGGAGCTGAAGCACGACGCGCGCGAGCGGGTCCTGGCCCACCTGGCGACCTGTGCCAAGTGCAAGGCCGAGGCCGACGCCCAGCGGCGTCTGAAGACCATGTTCGTGGAGAGTGCGCCTCCACCGCTGTCCGCCGGCCTGCTGGCCCGGCTGCAGGGGCTGCCCGGCGGTGGTCTCGACGGCCCGTCCGGCCCCGCGGGCCCGCCCGGTCCCCCCGGCGCCGATCCCTTCGAGGCGTTCGCGTACGGGCTGCCGGTGGCCGCCCGGCCGCAGCAGGAGGGCTTCCGCATCCACGAGGTGGGTCGGCCGCGCCGCCGCTTCGCCTTCGTCGCCGCCGGAGCGGTGTCGCTGGCCGCACTCGCGCTGGGCGGTGCGCTGCCGCTGGAGGCCGTGGATCCGAACGGCCGGGGAGATTCACCCGCCCCCGCCACCAGGACGGGCCCCGCCCTGCCCGTGGCCGACGCGGCGGTGCGCGACCGGCTGCCCACCCCCGCGGCCGTCCCGACCCTTCTGTCGACCGTCGCGACCCCGCTCCCGCCGCTCCACCCCACCCCGCCGAGCCCGGCGCGTCCCGTCTCCCTGCTGCGCTGACCGCGGACCTGGTTGAATCTGCGGCACATGCGCACAGGTACGCGGGGAGCACCCATGGCCGACAGGCAGCAGACCGATCCGGCTCCACAGTGGTGGAGCCGGCCCGAGGGCACGGCCGACGGCCGCGGCGAGGCGCTGCCCGGTCCGCGGCCCGGAGCCGGGGACGGGGACGGAGCCGGGGACGGGCAGAGTGGAGGCCCGCCGGTCGCCGGGGCTCACGTGCCGGTCGAGGGTGCGGTCCCCGACCAGGGGATCCGCGCGGTGCGGTACGACCCCTGGGGCGAGCAGCCGTTGCAGGTCGTGGACCGGGGCATGGACCGGCGCGGGTTCCGGCTGTGGCAGGTGGCGGCCCTCAGCGCGGGAACGGCCCTGCTCGCCGGCGGAATCGGCGGCTACGCCGGCGTGCTCGCCGAGCGGCAGAGCAGCACCCGCCTGGAACTCCCCCAGTCCGCCGTCGCGGACACCGGCCGGGCGCCCGAGAGCGTGGCCGGGATCGCGGCCACCGCGCTGCCCGGCGTGGTGACCCTCCACGTACGGGGCGAGAAGGGCAGCGGCACGGGTACCGGCTTCGTACTCGACCAGCAGGGGCACATCCTGACCAACAACCACGTGGTCGCCGACGCCCGGGAGATAGCGGTCACCTTCAGCACGGGCGAGAGCGTCACCGCCCGGCTGGTCGGCCGCGACTCGGGTTACGACCTGGCCGTGGTCAAGGTCAGCGGGGTACGGGGACTGCGGCCGCTGAGCCTGGGCAACTCCGAGAACGTGAAGGTCGGCGACCCGGTCGTGGCCATCGGCGCGCCCTTCGACCTGTCCAACACCGTCACCGCCGGCATCATCAGCGCCACCGGCCGGCCGGTCACCGCGGGCGGCGACAAGGGCGACGGCAGCGACATCAGCTACGTGGACGCGCTGCAGACCGACGCCCCCATCAACCCGGGGAACTCCGGCGGCCCCCTCCTCGACGCCCAGGCCCGCGTGGTCGGCATCAACAGCGCCATCCGCGGGGCCGACAAGGACGATCCCAGCCGGCAGGGCGGCTCCATCGGACTCGGCTTCGCCATCCCCATCAATCAGGGCAAGCGCGTCGCCGAGGAGCTCATCAGCACCGGCCGCGCCACGCACCCCGTCATCGGGGTCACCCTCGACATGGACTACACCGGCGACGGGGCCCGGGTGGGGGACAAGGGCGAGGACGGCAAGCCGTCCGTGATCGCCGGCGGACCCGGCGCGCGTGCCGGGATCAAGCCCGGCGACGTGATCACCAAAGTGGACGGCCAGCGCGTACGCGGCGGTGACGAGCTGATCATCAAGATCCGGGCTCACCGCCCGGGCGACCCGCTGACCCTCACGGTGCTGCGCGAGGGCCGGGAACGCACGCTGGCCGTGGTCCTCGGTTCGGCGAACGGGTCATGAGCACCGGATGACGGCGGGGTCACCTCCCGGACGAAGTCCGGGGGCGAAAGGGCCAAGGAGGCGGCACGCAGGTATGGCCCGGGGACAACGCCGGGTACCGTGTGTCGGGGCCCGATGAGAGAGAGCCGAGGAGCGGCAAGGTGTTCAACGACATAGGCGCACTCGAACTGGTCACGATCGTGGTGCTCGCCATTCTCGTCTTCGGCCCGGACAAGCTGCCCAAGGTCATTCAGGACGTCTCCGGTGTCATCCGGAAGATCCGTGCGTTCTCGGACAGCGCGAAGCAGGACATCCGCTCCGAACTCGGCCCGGAATTCAAGGATTTCGAGTTCGAGGACCTGAATCCGAAGACCTTCATCCGCAAGCAGCTCGGCGAGAACGAAGACCTCAAGGACATCCGCAGCAGCTTCGATCTCCGCAAGGAACTCAACGACGTCGCCGACGCCGTCAACAACCCGGAGACCGAACCCGCCCCGGCCTCCTCGGCGGCCGCCGTCACCGGGCCGGACCTGCTGAAGAAGCCCGCCGCCCCGGCCCAGGACCAGCGCTCCCGCTTCGACGCCGACGCCACCTGAAACGCAGCCTGCCCGGCGATCCGGGGTCGGATGGCTATCCTCCATCTGTCCGGATCGCAGGACGCCCGAGGGAGGGGGTCCCCCCAGCACAGCGAGGGGGAGGGGCCGTTCCGGACCCCACGGAACGAGAGGCCGCCCACATGGAGACGACGAGCAGCAGCCGGGTAGGGGCGCAGACCGCCGAGGCACCCGCCTCCGCCGACGCACCCGCGCAGGAACCGGATACCAGCCCGCAGAGCGATACACAGCCACAGGAGCCCACCGCGCCCGTACCGGCGGCCCGCCGGACGGCCGAGGGGTTCCTGGCGGCCGACTTCCCCTGGTACGGGCTGGACGGGGCCTTCACCGGCCCCCGCTGGCTCATGCAGGTCGGCATCGCCGCCGACGGAACCGTGGAGCACGGCTCCACCGGCCACGGCGACGAGCCCTCCGCCCGGGGCGAGATCGCCACCGGTGAGAAGGAGCGCTTCGCGGTGGTGATCACCGTGGCGAGCAACCCGCTGCGCCGCAGCGGCGACGGCACCGGCGTCCTGGAGGCCACCTCGGTCTCCTCGGCGGCCTGGCTGGCCGGCTCCGGGCTGCTGGCCTACAGCTGGCCCGGACAGATGGACCACTCCCTGCGCGACGACTGGCTCGACCAGCAGACCGAGGCCGCCTGGGAACTCGCGGACGACCTCGCCGGCGAGGACTGGTCGACGCTGTCGCTGCCGGTGGACGGGGAGCCGACGCCGTTCCACTACCGCGAGTCGGAGTTCGGGTGGGTGCTGGCGGGCTCCACGGGGAGCGGTGTGCACCTGGGTGCGTACGGGCGGGGGATGAGCGCGTACGGGCTCGGCTTCGCGGCCATCGCGGACCTCGGCTCGTACGAATGACGCGCCACGGGTGACGTGCCACGGGTAACGCGCCGGAGGTGACGTGCCACGCGTAACGCACCACGGGTAACGCACCACGGGTAACGCGCCGCGGATGACCCGTGGCACGTGACCGGCCGCACGGGACCCGCCCCAGGTGACGGGTACGCGAAAGGGCGCCGCTCGGTGAGCGGCGCCCTTCGCGTGTGTCCGTACGGTCAGAACTTGTTGCGCGGGGTGATGCCCAGCGACATGCCCGACAGGCCGCGCGCACGGCCGCCCAGCTTGCCCGCGATCGCCCGCAGGGCCGCGCCGGCCGGGGAGTCCGGGTCGGACAGGACGACGGGCTTGCCCTCGTCGCCGCCCTCGCGCAGCCGGACGTCGATCGGGATCGAGCCCAGCACCGGCACGGTCGCGCCGATCGTCTTGGTCAGCCCGTCGGCGACCTTCTGACCTCCGCCCGAACCGAAGACGTCCACCATCTCGTCGCAGTGCGGGCACGGCAGGCCCGACATGTTCTCGACGACTCCGACGATCTTCTGGTGGGTCTGCACGGCGATCGAGCCGGCCCGCTCCGCCACCTCGGCCGCCGCCTGCTGCGGGGTGGTGACGACCAGGATCTCCGCGTTCGGCACCAGCTGGGCCACCGAGATCGCGATGTCGCCCGTGCCCGGCGGCAGGTCCAGCAGCAGCACGTCCAGGTCCCCCCAGAACACGTCCGCCAGGAACTGCTGGAGGGCCCGGTGCAGCATCGGCCCGCGCCACACCACCGGGGCGTTGCCCGGGGTGAACATGCCGATGGAGATGACCTTCACACCGTGCGCCGACGGCGGCATGATCATGTTCTCGACCTGGGTGGGACGGCCGTCCACACCCAGCATGCGCGGCACGCTGTGGCCGTAGATGTCCGCGTCGACCACGCCGACCTTCAGGCCGTCCGCCGCCATCGCCGCGGCCAGGTTGACCGTGACCGAGGACTTGCCGACGCCGCCCTTGCCGGAAGCGACCGCGTACACGCGGGTCAGCGAACCCGGCTTGGCGAAGGGCACCTCGCGCTCGGCGGTGCCGCCGCGCAGCGTGGCCGCCAGGTCCTTGCGCTGCTCGTCGCTCATCACGTCCAGGGTGACGGCGACCGAGGTGACGCCGGCGACCTTCTCGACGGCCTCGGTGACCAGCCGGGTGATGGTCTCGCGCATGGGACAGCCCGACACGGTCAGGTAGACCGTGACCGCGACCGCGCCGCCGTCACCGATCTCCACCGATTTGACCATCCCGAGCTCGGTGATCGGCCGGTGGATCTCGGGGTCGTTCACCGTCGCCAGAGCGTCCAGGATCGCGTCCTGCTCAGGTACGGCGGCGGAGCTTGTGTCGGTAGCCATGCCCCGATGGTACGGCTCGGTAGCAGGGCTCAGGAAAGCCTGTCAGCGGTCGCCTTCGTCACGTTCGGCGGGGAATAGACGCCGCTCGTCCATCTCCTTGATCAGGTCCTGGAACTCGGACCTGATCCAGTCGCGCGTGGCGACCTCGCCCAGACCCATCCGCAGGGCCGCGATCTCCCGGGTCAGGTACTCCGTGTCGGCGATCGACCGCTCGTTCTGCTTGCGGTCCTGCTCCAGGTTGACCCGGTCCCGGTCGTCCTGCCGGTTCTGCGCGAGCAGGATCAGCGGAGCGGCGTACGAGGCCTGCAGCGACAGCATCAGCGTCAGGAAGATGAACGGGTACTCGTCCCACCGCAGATCCGGCGGGGCGAAGATGTTCCACAGCACCCAGACGATGATGACCAGGGTCATCCAGACGATGAACCGGCCCGTGCCCAGGAACCGCGCCACCCGCTCCGACAACCGCCCGAAGGCCTCCGGGTCGTACTCGGGCAGCAGCGACCGGCGCGGCGCCCGCGGCAGGTCCAGGCGCACCCGCGAGCGCGTCAGCGCGCTCGACCCGGTGCTCTGGGCGGCCTTCGCCGCCCGCTCGGCGGCCCGGTCCGCCGCCTCCACGGCCATGCCCTGCTCACGCGCCTGCATCCGGGCCTGCTCCCGCCGCTCCCTGATCTGCTCCCGGCGCCGCTCGCGCGCCTGCTCGCCCCGCCCCCGGTCGAAGCGCCCTCGTTCAGCTGCCACGCACGGCCTCCTCGGAATGGAACTCCGTCTCCCGCCAGTCGTCAGGCAGCAGGTGGTCCAGTACGTCGTCCACCGTCACGGCGCCCAGCAGCGAACCGCTCTCGTCGACCACCGGCACCGCGACCATGTTGTAGGCGGCGAGGTGCGTGGTCACCGCAGGCAGTGAGGCGTCCGGCCGCAGCGGCGGAAGGTCCGTGTCCACGATCGAGCTGACCAGGGTGAACGGCGGGTCCCGCAGCAGCCGCTGGAAGTGGACCGTGCCCAGGTACTTGCCCGTCGGCGTCTCGTCCGGCGGCCGGCACACGTACACCTGGGCCGCCAGCGCCGGCGACAGGTCCGCCTGCCGTACGCGGGCCAGCGCGTCCGCCACCGTCGCGTCCGGCCGCAGGACGATCGGCTCGGTGGTCATCAGACCGCCTGCGGTGTTCTCCTCGTAGGACAGCAGACGGCGCACATCGGCCGCGTCGTCCGGCTGCATCAGCGTCAGCAGCCGCTCCTTGTCGTCCTCCGGCAGCTCGGAGAGCAGGTCGGCCGCGTCGTCCGGGTCCATCGCCTCCAGGACGTCGGCGGCGCGCTCCTCCTTCAGCTTGCCGAGGATCTCCACCTGCTCGTCCTCGGGCAGCTCCTCCAGCACGTCGGCGAGCCGGTCGTCGTCGAGGGCGTTGGCCACCTCGGCACGACGCTTCGGCGTCAGGTGGTGCAGCACGTTCGCCACGTCGGCCGGGCGCATCTGCTCGAAGGTGGCGACCAGGTTCTCGGCGCCCTGCCCGTGCTCCTCCAGCGAGAAGCCCGTCACCGCCGACCACTCCACCGTCAGGGTCTCGCCGCGTCGGCGCAGCGCCCCAGCCTTGCCCTTCCGTACGAAAATCCGGTCGATCTCCCAGTCCCGGCGGGCCGGCAGCTGCTGGATGGCCACGTCCAGGACGGTGACCTCCTCGCCGCTCGCGACCAGCGTCACCCGCCGGTCCAGCAGTTCGCCCAGGACCAGCCGCTCGGTGGGGCGTTGCTCGAAGCGCCGCATGTTCACGACACCGGTGGTGATGACCTGACCGGACTCCACGCCCGTGACCCGTGTCATCGGCAGGAAGATCCGGCGCCGGCTGACCACCTCGACCACCAGGCCCAGCAGCCGCGGCGGCCGGCCGCCGACGCGGAGCATCGCGACGAGGTCGCGGACCCGGCCGACCTGGTCCCCGTTGGGATCGAAGACGGGCACACCCGACAGATGCGAGACGAAGATCCGCGGGGCGCCTGCAACCATCCGAGCGCCTCCTAGAGCGTCAATCAACAGTCGTGCCGCCCCTCAGGCTAGCCCGTGCCCGGGGAAAGCGTCCTGGTGGGGCGGTCCGCCCGGGGCCGGCGCGGCCCCCCTCGCCGGCCGGGGAGCGGTCGCGGGCCGCGAGGTACGGACGGGTACGCTGCCTGCTGCTCGCAGACGACCGACGAGAGGCACCTGCCCGTGACCGCCTACTTCCCTGCCGCGCGGCTGCGCCGGGCCGCGTTCATCGGTGTGCTGTGCGCGGGCCTCGCCGTCACCGGTACGGGCTGCGGGGAGGACCCCGACGAGGGCACGAACGGCATCGGCAAGCTGTCCGCCGACAAGATCGAGGAGAAGGCGAAAGCGGCCGCCACGGAGGCCGACTCGGTCCACCTGTCGGGCACGCTCGTGAGCGGCGGCAAGTCCTTCACCCTTGACATGCGCCTGAAGTCGGACGGCGGCTCCGGCGAGGTGAAGTCGCAGGACTACACCTTCCAGCTGCTGCGGGTGGGGGAGCAGCTGTACCTGAAGGCGAGCGCGGGTTTCTGGGGCCAGTCGGACTCGGCCGGCAAGCTCGGCGACAAGTACGTCAAGGTGCCCGAGGGCGACCCCTCCTACAAGCAGTTCCGCGGCTTCACCGACATGGACGTCCTGCTGGACGGGCTGCTCGGGCTGGAGGGCAAGCTCGCCAAGGGCTCCTACACCAAGGTCGGGCACACCCGCGCGGTCCAGGTCACGGCGGACGAGGGCAAGGGCGGCAAGCTCTCGGTGTCCCTGGAGGGGACCCCGTACCCGCTGCTGATGGAGCGCGCGGGCGGCGCCGGCCGGGTGGAACTCGCGGAGTGGGGCAAGGCGTTCCCGCTCGACCCGCCCGCCCAGGACCAGACGGTCGACTACGGGTCCCAGCTGCCGACGACCAAGGGCGGCGACCCCGCCCCCGCCCCCTCCAAGGGCACCGGCCAGGGCGCCGACCCGAAGAAGCCCTAGCGCGCGGGCGGCAGACGGCTCAGCCGCGCGCGGCCTTCCTGCGCTTCAGCAACAGCTTCGGCAGGCCCGCCGGGACGGCCCTGCGGGTCGTCACCGGGGACGCCAGCGGGGCCGCGGCCAGCGAACCGTCCGGCAGCTCCGCCCGGACCGACTCCGGCTCCAGCCGCAGCAGCCGGCACTCCCGCGCCCACCGCTCGGTCATGTCCTCGGAGTCGGGCGCGTTCAGGCGCTTGCCCTTGAGCTCGGCGACCGCCGCCGCCCATTCCTCGCCGCGCGGCGTCAGCTCCCTCACCGTGGCGGTCCAGGCCACCAGCCGGCCGCCCTTGTCCTTGCTCCGCACCGTCACCTCGGCGGCCGCGCCGTCCGCCAGCCCCGGGAACGGCTGCTCACCGGGCCCGTCGCCCAGCACATGGGCCGCGCCGTCCACCCAGGCGTGCCACAGGGCGCGGTCGGCCCCGGCGCCGCGGACCCAGATGAGGCCGGACTTCTTGGTGGCCTCCTCGACGAGGGCCAGGTCGAGCGTGCTGAGAGTCATGCCGACAGGGTAGGGGGTCGGCTCCCGGCCGCGAGAGGCCGTCCTGATCCGCCCTGATCCGCCCTGATCCGCCCTGACCGGCAGGACGCTGCCCAGGGGGCGTCCTGCCGGTCAGGCCGCGCTCCCTAGAGCCAGCCGTGACGGCGCAGTGCCCGGTGGATGGTGAAGCAGATGCCGACGATCGAGGCCATCACCATCGGATAGCCGTACTTCCACTGGAGCTCGGGCATGTGGTCGAAGTTCATCCCGTACACCCCGCAGATCATCGTCGGCACCGCGATGATCGCCGCCCAGGAGGTGATCTTGCGCATGTCCTCGTTCTGGGCGACCGTCGCCTGCGCGAGGTTGGCCTGGAGGATCGAGTTCAGCAGCTCGTCGAAGCCCACCACCTGCTCGTGCACCCGCGCCAGGTGGTCGGCGACGTCCCGGAAGTACTTCTGGATGTCCGGGTCCACCAGCCGCATCGGCCGCTCGCTCAGCAGCTCCATCGGACGCAGCAGCGGCGAGACCGCCCGCTTGAACTCCAGTACCTCGCGCTTGAGCTGGTAGATGCGGCCCGCGTCGCCGCCGCGCGTACTGCCCTTGGCGGGGGCGGCGAATACGTCGCTCTCCACCTCGTCGATGTCGTCCTGCACCGCCGCCGCGACCGCGATGTACCCGTCGACGACGTGGTCGGCGATGGAGTGCAGGACCGCCGAGGGGCCCTTGGCGAGGAGGTCGGGGTCGCCCTGGAGACGGTGGCGCAGCCCCTTGAGGGAGCCCTGACCGCCGTGCCGGACGGTGATGACGAAGTCGGGTCCGGTGAAACACATCACCTCGCCGGTCTCCACCACCTCGCTGGTGGAGGTCAGTTCGGCGTGTTCGACGTAGTGGATCGTCTTGAAGACGGTGAAGAGGGTGTCGTCGTAACGTTCCAGCTTCGGCCGCTGGTGCGCGTGCACCGCGTCCTCCACGGCCAGCGGGTGCAGGCCGAAGGTGGCGGCGATCCCCGCGAACTCGGCCTCGGTCGGCTCGTGCAGCCCGATCCACGCGAAACCGCCGTCCTCGCGGACCCGTCGGATCGCCTCACGGGGCGTCAGGCACGCGGGGCCCAGCATCCGCCGGCCGCCGCGGTACACCGCGCAGTCGACCACCGCGCTGCTCGCCGACGGGTCGCGGGTGGTGTCATAGCCGGGCTGTGCGGGGTGGGACTTGCGCAGGGACGGGCGGACGGCCGCACGCAGGTAGGGCAGCATCGACATGGCAGGCTCCTTCGCACGCACGGCTGCGGACCGTACGGGTGGGAGACCCTCCACCCACGCGAGCGGGCAGGCTCGGACCAGGCGGAGGGAACAGGACGGGAGGACAACGTTCTGCCGTCGCTCTTCTACTGATCAGGAGATCAAACGGGGCGGGAGGCACCCGTCACAGAAGCGGAAGAGCGATTGGTACTGCACGATCGACTTCGATCCATTGCAGCCCCACCTCCTCCGGCCGGTCCCCCGTGGGGGAGGTCCTGTCTCCGGAGCTTCAGGCATGCTTCGGCATGCGGCCCCGAACAGCTGTCAACACTATCAGCCGACGGATGGTCAAGACCCGCCCTTTACCCGGCTGATACGAGTTCTATGCTCGCTCCATGGCAGAAATTCTGGCCCTCGTCGAGGCCCGGCTGCGCACCGCGTTCGGTGAACCCGACGCACGCGCGGCCGTCACCTTCCTGGGCACCGACCGCATCGAGGTACTCCGCTTCGCCGAGGGCGACCTCGTGCGGTACGCGACCCTCGGGATGTCCGCACACCCGATGACCGATCCGACCGCCGTGGTCGCCGACCCCGTACGGGGCCCCCGCGCCGAGCTGGTGCTGACCGTACGCGCAGGGCTCGCGGCCACCGACAAACTGCTCAGGCCGCTCGCGGTACTGGCCGCCTCTCCCCAGGTCGAGGGGCTGATCGTGGCCCCCGGGGCCTCCCTGGACGTGGGCGAGCCGCTCTGGGACGGCGCGCCGTTCAGCTCCGTCCTCGTGGCCGAACCGGGCGGTCTGGTGGAGGACCTGGAACTCGACGAGCCCATGGATCCGGTGCAGTTCCTCCCCCTCCTGCCGATGACGGCGAACGAGGCGGCCTGGAAGCGCGTCCACGGCGCGGCCGCCCTCCAGGAACGCTGGCTCGCGCGGGGGACGGACCTGCGGGACCCTTTGCGTACGGCCGTCGCGTTGGACTGACCGACAGCCCGGACGGGTGACCGCTCCTTGACTGGGGCCCGGGCGGGGAGGAGCGTTGCTTCCTATGAGGGGTGAACCAAGTTGCCCGAAGTGCGGTGGCCGGGTCAGGGCGCCCGGACTCTTCTCCGACTCCTGGCAGTGCGCGGTGCATGGCGCTGTCCACCCCTTGCAACCCGTCATCCCGCCCAGTGTCGAGGGTTTGAGCGTCGTGGTGCACCGGACGCGGGTGCCCGTGTGGATGCCGTGGCCGCTGCCGGTGGGTTGGCTGTTCACGGGGGTCGCGTCCGCGGGTGACGACCGCAGCGGCGGCCGGGCGACCGCCGTGGCCTGCTCGGGTCCCGGACCGCTGGGCGGTATCGGTGAGCTGCTGCTGATCGCGGAGGAACTGGGCGTCGGCCTGGGCGCGCGGTTCGCGGGGATCGACGGCCCCGACCCCGGCGCGTCCATCAACGTGTCGGCGCCGCCCCACGCCAAGGTCGTCGCGGCGGGCCGCCCGACGCCGCTGTGGCACGTCAACGGCGGCCCCGACGACCGGGCCGTCTTCGCCGGCGAGGCGAGGGGCCTGTGGCTCTGGGCGATCGTCTGGCCGGAGCAGTCCAGCCTTCTGCTGTACGACGAGCTCGTCCTCACCGACCTCCGCGACGCGGGAGCCGAAGTCGAGCTCCTTCCGTGCGGGGCCCTGAGCCCGCGCATCCTGGGCGGCCACTGATCGGCGGGACGGGCCCGGGGTCGCGAACGGGTGGCCCGGCCCGGTTATCCTGGAGTGTCCCCCGTCCGTTCGACCCATGGAGTTCGGCTGTGCGCATCGACCTGCACGCCCACTCCACGGCCTCCGACGGTACGGACACCCCCGCCGAGCTGATGCGCAACGCCGCCGGCGCCGGGCTGGACGTGGTCGCGCTGACCGACCACGACACCGTGGGCGGATACGGCGAGGCGCTCGCGGCCCTGCCCGCCGGACTGACGCTGGTGACCGGGGCCGAGCTGTCCTGCCGGCTCGACGGGGTCGGCGTGCACATGCTCGCGTACCTCTTCGATCCCGAGGAGCCCGAACTCGCCCGCGAGCGGGAGCTCGTCCGCGACGACCGCACCCCGCGCGCCCAGTCCATGGTCCGCAAGCTCCAGGCGCTCGGTGTGGGCGTCACCTGGGAGCAGGTGGCCCGGATCGCCGGGGAGGGCTCGGTCGGGCGGCCGCACATCGCCACGGCCCTCGTCGAGCTGGGCGTCGTGCCCACCGTCTCCGACGCCTTCACGCCCGACTGGCTCGCCGACGGCGGTCGCGCGTACGCCGAGAAGCACGAGCTCGACCCGTTCGACGCGATCCGCCTGGTCAAGGCGGCCGGCGGCGTGACCGTCTTCGCGCATCCCGCCGCCGTCAAGCGCGGGCAGTGCGTGCCGGAGTCCGCGATAGCCGAGTTGGCGGCCGCGGGGCTGGACGGCATCGAGGTGGACCACATGGACCACGACACGGGCACCCGCGCGCGGCTGCGCGGCCTGGCGGCGGACCTGGGACTGCTCACCACCGGCTCCAGCGACTACCACGGCAGCCGCAAGACCTGCGGCCTCGGGGAGTACACGACCGACCCCGAGATCTACGGCGAGATCACGCGCCGCGCGACCGGGGCCTTCCCGGTGCCCGGCGCCGGCGGACGCGAGCGCTGATCGGCCCGGTTTCGACCCGGGTCCGGACCGCTCCACCCGTCCCGCACTTCTTCTTCGCGACACTCCTCTCTCCTGCAAGGCATCACTGTGTTCGACTTCGCCGTCTTCGGATCCCTTTTTCTCACCCTTTTTGTGATTATGGATCCCCCTGGGATCACGCCGATCTTCCTCGCCCTGACCTCGGGCCGTCCCGTCAAGGTGCAGCGCCGCATGGCCTGGCAGGCCGTGTGCGTGGCTTTCGGTGTCATCGCGGTCTTCGGTCTCAGCGGCCAGCAGATCCTGGACTACCTGCACGTGTCCGTCCCGGCGCTGATGATCGCCGGTGGTCTGCTGCTCCTGCTCATCGCGCTGGACCTGCTCACCGGCAAGATGGACGAGCCGAAGCAGACCAAGGACGTGAACGTCGCCCTGGTCCCGCTCGGCATGCCGCTGCTGGCCGGGCCGGGTGCGATCGTGTCCGTCATCCTGGCCGTGCAGAAGGCGGACGGGGCGGCCGGCCAGATCTCCGTCTGGGCCGCGATCGTCGCCATGCACATCGTGCTGTGGATCACCATGCGCTACTCGCTGGTGATCATCCGGGTCATCAGGGACGGCGGCGTCGTCCTCGTGACGCGGCTCGCCGGCATGATGCTCTCGGCGATCGCCGTCCAGCAGATCATCAACGGCGTGCTGCAGGTCGTGCAGGGAGCCTGACGCCCGACCGCACGGCCCGGGACACGAGAACGCCCCCGCACCGGTGTCGGTGCGGGGGCGTCGCGTGTGTGTGGTGTGGGACGCGTCAGCAGGACGCCGTCCCGGCCGGTCGGATCAGAATGCGCTGGCCGACTGACGCGGCGTGCTGCACGATCCGGTTGACGGAGGCCGCGTCCACGACGGTGCTGTCCACGGCGGACCCGTCGACGTCGTCCAGGCGCAGAATCTCGAAGCGCATGGGGCTTCTCCCTTCGTCGGTGTTTCTCCTTGCATGGGGTTCAACCGAGTGTAGAAGAAAAACATTCCCTACGCTAAGGAAATTTTTTCACTCGCTAACGACTAAGCGGTGCAGGAGTCCCAGAACGCGGCGAGCGCATTGGCTGTGACCTGCGGATTCTCGGCATTGGGGGAGTGCTCGGCGCCCTCCACGAGCACGCGCAACGCACTCAAGCGATGCGCCATGTCATCCATCAGCGGCACGGGCCACGCGTAGTCCACCTCTCCGGACAGAACCAGTTTGGGGAGCGGTACGGCCGCCAGCTCCTCCACCCGGTCCGGCTCGGAGATCAGTGCCCGGCCCGTGACGATCAGCTGCTCCGGCACGGTGGCCAGCCACCGGTCCCGCAGGAAGTCCGCCAGCTCGACGGAGTCGCGGGCCGCGTCCTGCGCATCGTGGGCCCGCATCGCCGCCCAGATCCCGGGCATGTCGCCGCCCATCGCCTCCAGCGCGGCGACCAGCAGCTTCGTCCGCGCCTGCTGGCCCTCGGAGATGGCGGCCGGCCCGCTGCTGAGCAGGGTGAGCGAGGCGAACGGCGACGGGTCGCGCAGCACCGCCGCGCGCGAGATCAGCCCGCCGAGCGAGTGGCCCACCAGGTGTACGGGGCCCGACGCCAGCGCACGGGCCTGCGCGAGGACGTCCCGCGCCAGCTCCTCCAGCGCGTACGCCGACTCCTCGCGCGGGCCGGCGCTCTCGTACTGGCCGCGCCCGTCCACGGCGACCACCCGGTACCCGGCGGCGGCCAGCGGCTCCAGGAGGCCGATGAAGTCCTCCTTGCTGCCCGTGAAGCCGGGGACCAGCAGAGCGGTGCCGCGCAGCGGCTCACCGGCTTCGTGCACGGCGAAGCCGCCGCGGTCGGTGGCGAGGCGGTACGCGCGGGCGACGGACGGCAGGGTGAGGCGCGGCGGCTTGCTCATGGCCCGAGGTTACCGGCCCGTAGATTGCGGCACAGCCCGGGAACGCCGATGGCCCCGGCCCCCTCGGAAGGGGATCGGGGCCATCGGCGTACGAACCGGGTCCTACGCCTCCGGCGCGGCCGCGACCTTGCGGGTGCGGGTGCGCTTCGGCTTGGCGGGGGCCTCCTCGGCCACCACGACGGCCTCGGCGACCGGAGCGGCCTCCGCCACCTTGCGGGTGCGGGTGCGCTTCGGCTTGGCGGGGGCGTCCTCGGCCACCACGACGGCCTCGGCGACGGCCGGAGCCGCCTCCGCGACCTTGCGCGGACGGGTCCGGCGGGCCTTCACGGGCTCCACCGGAGGCGCCATCTGGAAGTCCGGCTCCGGAGCGGTCGCGACGATCTTGCGGACCCGGGCCCGGGGGGCCTTGACCGGCTCCAGGGGCGCTGCCGTCTGGAAGTCGGGCTCGGGGGCGGCCTCCGCCACCTTGCGGGTGCGGGTGCGCTTCGGCTTGACCGGAGCCTCCTCCGCCACGGCGACCGGGGCGGCCTCGACGACCGGGGCGGCCACGGACACCACGGCGACCGGAGCGGCCTCGGTGACCGGAGCGGCGTCCACGGCCTGAGCCGGCACCGCGCCCACACGGGTGCGGCGGCGTCGCGGCCTGCGCGGCTCGTCGACGGCCGGGGCCGCGGGGGTCTCGGGAGCCTCGGCCGGGGTCACGGCCGCCGCGCCCTCGGCGAGCTCCGTCCCGCCCCGCGTACGGCGACGCTGACGCGGCGTACGGGTACGGGCCGGACGCTCCTCGGTCACCACGGCGGCGGCGGCCGGACCGCGGCCGCCACGGCCACCGCGGCCGCCCGTCTCGCCCAGGTCCTCGAGGTTCTCGGCCTTCAGACCGGCCCGCGTGCGCTCTGCGCGCGGCAGGACGCCCTTGGTGCCGGCCGGAATGTTCATCTGCTCGAACAGGTGCGGCGACGTGGAGTACGTCTCCACCGGGTCGTGGAAGTCCAGCTCCAGCGCCTTGTTGATCAGCTGCCAGCGCGGGATGTCGTCCCAGTCGACCAGGGTGACGGCGATGCCCTTCTTGCCCGCGCGACCGGTGCGGCCCACGCGGTGCAGGAAGGTCTTCTCGTCCTCCGGCGTCTGGTAGTTGATGACGTGGGTCACACCCTCGACATCGATACCGCGCGCGGCGACGTCGGTGCACACCAGCACGTCGACCTTGCCGTTGCGGAAGGCGCGCAGCGCCTGCTCGCGGGCGCCCTGGCCCAGGTCGCCGTGGACGGCGCCGGACGCGAAGCCGCGCTTCTCCAGCTGCTCGGCGATGTCGGCCGCCGTGCGCTTGGTACGGCAGAAGATCATGGCGAGGCCACGGCCCTCGGCCTGCAGGATGCGGGAGACGAGCTCCGGCTTGTCCATGTTGTGCGCACGGAAGACGTGCTGCGTGGTGTTGGCGACGGTCGCGCCCTCGCCGTCCTCCGAGACGGCGCGGATGTGCGTGGGCTGCGTCATGTACCGGCGGGCCAGACCGATGACCGCGCCCGGCATGGTCGCCGAGAACAGCATCGTCTGACGCTTCGGGGGCAGGTAGCCCATGATCCGCTCGACATCGGGCAGGAAGCCCAGGTCGAGCATCTCGTCGGCCTCGTCCAGGACGAGCGCCCGGACGTGCGACAGGTCGAGCTTCTTCTGACCGGCCAGGTCGAGCAGGCGGCCCGGGGTGCCGACGATGATGTCGACGCCCTTCTTGAGCGCCTCGACCTGCGGCTCGTACGCGCGGCCGCCGTATATGGCGAGGACGCGGACGTTGCGGACCTTGCCCGCGGTCAGGAGGTCGTTGGTGACCTGGGTGCACAGCTCGCGGGTCGGAACCACCACGAGGGCCTGCGGGGCGTCGGTCAGCTGCTCGGGCTTGGCCCGGCCCACCTCGACGTCCGCGGGGACGGTGACCCGCTCCAGCAGGGGAAGGCCGAAACCGAGCGTCTTGCCGGTTCCGGTCTTGGCCTGGCCGATGACGTCCGTGCCGGAAAGGGCGACGGGGAGGGTCATCTCCTGGATCGGGAAGGGGGACACAATGCCGACGGCCTCGAGGGCTTCGGCCGTCTCGGGAAAGATCCCGAGGTCTCGGAACGTAGTCAGGGTGCTGCCTCTTCTGTGAGACGCGGCGCGAGGCGGCGAGGGGGGTCGTACCGTGCCGTGCTTGCAGTACTGCTACGTACGAAGCTGCGCGGGACCACTAGCCTTCGCTCAGGCGCATCTGCCGCTGAGGGGGCCCCTCGGGGGAGGCGGTACGCATGAACGTACGCACCACACCGAGGGCGGTCGGTTGGAGCCGATCGGGCCACCGACCGGGCATCCTCATTCGGATGGCCCGCCGAGTGCTCGGCAGGCGCATTACCACTGTACCCCGGAATCGCGCAGGTGTGTCGGGTGAATTCACCGGGCAGACGCGTTTAGCTGGACAGCCGGGGAATCGCCGTGGTGACTTGGAGCGGCATTCGGCGGGCTATTGTGCGGAGCATGTCGACCGTAGAAAACGCCTCGCCCGCCGACGACAGCGCGCCCGCCGGAGCCGCGGGCATCGCCTCCCAGGACTGGGCGACCGCCTCTGCCTCGCCGCAGTACCGGGCCGCCGTCGTGGACCTGCTCGGCGCACTCGCGTACGGAGAGCTCGCGGCCTTCGAGCGCCTCGCGGAGGACGCGAAGCTCGCGCCCACCCTGGACGACAAGGCCGAGCTCGCCGCGATGGCCTCCGCCGAGTTCCACCACTTCGAGCGCCTGCGGGACCGGCTCGCGGCGATCGAGGCCGAGCCCACCGCCGCCATGGAGCCCTTCGCGAAGGGCGTCGACGACTTCCACCGCCAGACCGCGCCGTCGGACTGGCTGGAGGGCCTGGTCAAGGCCTACGTCGGTGACTCCATCGCCAGTGACTTCTACCGCGAGGTCGCCTCCCACCTGGACAACGACACCCGCGCCCTCGTGCTCGGTGTGCTCGACGACACGGGCCACGGCAACTTCGCCGTCGAGAAGGTGCGCGCGGCGATCGAGGCGGACCCGCGCTGCGGGGGCCGGCTCGCGCTGTGGGCCCGGCGGCTGATGGGCGAGGCCCTCTCGCAGGCCCAGCGCGTGGTCGCGGAGCGCGATGCGCTCTCCACCATGCTGGTCGGCGGCGTCGACGGGATGGCGGCGGGCTTCGACCTGGCGGCCGTCGGCGAGATGTTCACCCGGATCACCCGGGCGCACACCAAGCGGATGGCCGCCCTCGGCCTCGCCGCCTGACCGGACGGCTCCGCACAACGACGTCGGCCCCGGCGCGCTTCGTGCGCACCGGGGC